>JACJYK010000002.1:0-262500 GCA_020636135.1 Lewinellaceae bacterium | reverse complement strand
CTTTGGTAAATTCCGACGGATGGGTGTAACGCTTGGTCCAGGACAGGTCGGAAATGTGAACCATACCGCCGATGCCCTCTTCCAGTTCTACAAAGACTCCGTAAGGTGTCAGGTTTTTCACCTCACCGGAATGACGTGACCCGATAGGATATTTGGTTTCCAGATCATCCCATGGATCATTGGTGAGTTGCTTCAAGCTCAGTGACATCTTGCGCTCATCGCGGTCGATCGTAACAATTTTTGCTTCAAATTCCTGACCCAGCTTAAAGAATTCACGTGCGTTGACCGGCTGATTGCTCCAGCTGACTTCGGATACGTGAATCAAACCTTCCACACCCGGGGTGATTTCAAGGAATGCTCCGTAATCCTCAATATTGACGATCTTGCCTTTAACCACAGCTCCCTCTTTGATGCTATCATCCAGGACATCCCAGGGATGCGGCTGGAGCTGCTTCAGGCCTAAGGAAATACGTTTCTTATTCTCGTCAAAGTCAAGTACAACGACATTAACTTTTTCATTGAGCTTCAATACTTCGGAAGGATGGTTGATCCGTCCCCAGCTGATGTCGGTAATGTACAACAGACCATCGACACCACCCAGGTCCATAAAGGCACCGAAGTCGGTAATGTTCTTGACAATACCTTCGAGCACCTGGCCTTTCTCCAGACCGGAGATAATGGCTTCACGCTGCTCGGCCAGATCGCTTTCGATCAATGCTTTGTGTGAAACCACAGCATTCTTGATCAGCTCGTTGATCTTAACCACTTTAAATTCCATGGTCTTGCCAACGTATGCATCGTAGTCGATGATCGGCTTGATGTCGATCTGCGATCCGGGCAGGAAGGTCTCCAATCCTCCGGCGTCCACGATCAGACCACCTTTGGTTTTGCTGACCACAGTACCGGTGATGATGGTACCATTATTATAGGAATCGACCAACCGCTCCCAGGCGCGCAACAATTTTGCCTTGCGACGGGATAAAATCAACTGGCCTCTTTCATCCTCTTTCTTCTCTACATATACTTCAATCGTGTCACCAACTTTGAGATCCGGTGTATCACGAAACTCTCCGAGGGATACCAGACCGTCGGATTTGTAATTGATGTCGAGAACGATATCACCGTTTAATACAGCAGATACCCTTCCGGCTACAATTTCATTTTCAGCAATCGAATTCAATGAATCGGTATAATCCGATTCGTATTTCTTGTATTCGTCTTCAGCGTATGATTTGATGTTGCGGTTACCGCGGCTCCAATCAAAATCATCATGTGGTGTAGTGCTTAGGTCTTCGGATTCCTCCATGATCTCCACCGCCTCAGGATCATAATTCTCCTTTTCTGACAGATCATCAAGTGCTTCCTGGTCCAGATTTTTGTCTTCGAGCATGTCGAAGGAAGTTTTTAAAGGTTAAGAAATATTTTTAGCGGGGCAAAGGTACAATTATTCTATAGACAACCGTATGCCTTCATATATATTTTTATTGACCATACATGATCGGCTGTTCCCGCGGCAAATGGTAACTTTGCCCTTCATTACCGGTTAAAACGAATTATGACCTCCATACTGACTAGCTTTCGAAATCAACCCCTGTGGTGGTGTTTTCTCCCGATTACCATCATCTGGTTCATGGGAATGCAATTGCCGGTTATGGAAATTGACGCCGCTCAATATGCCAGCATCGCTGCAGAAATGCATGACACACGGTCTTTCCTGCAGGTCTTTTTTGATGGCAGCGACTACCTGGATAAGCCACCGTTGCTCTTCTGGTTGTCGGCGTGGTCGTTTGACGTATTCGGCATCCACAACTGGTCCTACCGGCTGCCCTCGATGCTCAGCATGATCCTCGGGTTGTGGTCCGTCTACCATTTAACACTGCGATTGTACCGGGAGAAGCAGACAGCCGTGCTGGCGACCATCGTCTATGCCACCTTACAGTCGTCTTTTTTATTTATGCATGATATCCGCACAGATACCCTGCTTGCCAATCTCGTCGTGTTTACGATCTGGCAGGGCGTCGTCTACCTGGATGAAAAGAAATGGCTGTCCATGATCGGCTTCGCTTCCGGTGCCGGGCTGGCCATGCTGACCAAAGGGCCCATTGGCCTGATGGTACCAGCCATCGCACTCCTTGCGCATATCTGGTGGACACACCGCTGGAACATCTTCCTCAATCTCAAAACCTGGCTGATCCCGCTGATCCTGTTGCTTTGGCTGGCCCCAATGCTCTATGGCCTCTACCACCAGTTTGATCTGCACCCGGAAAAAACCGTATCGGGCCGCCAGGGTGTTTCGGGCATCTATTTTTATTTCTGGGAGCAAAGCTTTGGCCGGATTACCGGTGCCTCCTCCTGGCAGGACAATACCGGGCCTGACTATTTTTTTACCAATTCACTGTGGTCCCTGCTACCCTGGACACTCCTCTTCTGGATAACATTCATCCGGGAGCTTGTTTGTATGTTCCGTGTAAGAAGAGATCAAAACCGATTCCAGGAGGCTTTCCCTATCCTCGCCCTGGGTATTTTGATTCCGTTCACTGCATTTACATTCGCCCATTACAAATTACCGCATTATTTATTTGTGGTGGCTCCCCTCCAGGCCATCCTGATCGGAGCCTGGCTGAATGGTGAAAAAGGACGCAGTCCGTCACGCCTGATCATGATACTTCAAGCCCTGATCATCCTGGTGATGCTATCTGGTATCGGAGCTGTGGTATGGGTATTTCCCGCACTGTGGTGGAAATGGATCCTGCTCATCGCATTTGCTGCCGTAGTTGCCTATATACTACTAAGGCGTACCTCGGGAATTTCCCGCATCTGGAAATGGTCCATTGCTGCAATCATCACACTGAATTTCTGGCTGAACCTGCATTTCTATCCGGAATTGATGCAATACCAGCTTACCTCCCAGGCTATAGCATACATGAAGACCGAAAACATTCCTGTACAGTCCACTGCTTTCCTGGGGGTGTCCAGATTTGGTCTGCATTTCTTTGCCGGTCAAAAAGTGGCCTACACCGAACATTGGGATCCGGCATTGCTTCAATTTAAGTACGTACTGGCCACCGATAAAGGACTGCAGGAAATGGATCGCAACTCCATGCGTTATTCCATTCTCAATATCTTTAAAGGGTATCCGGTAAGCCGTCTCAACGCAAAATTTCTCAATCCAAAAACCCGGAACACCCAATATAATTTTGCATATTTAGTAGCCTTAAATCAAAAATAAATGGCCGAAGAAAGACCGTGGTTAAAAAATTATCCGGTAGGTGTTCCTGCCAACATCAATCCAGATCAGTATCCTGATTTATTGAGTTTACTGGCCGAAACCATGACCAAGTTCAAAGGAAAGGATGCTTTCATTTGCATGGGGAAAGCCCTCACATTTGAAAAACTGGATAAGGAGTCGAGGCACTTTGCTGCCTACCTGCATTCACGGGGACTTGAGCCAGGAGACAAAATTGCTTTGATGATGCCCAATTTGCTGCAATATCCGATTGCCTTATTTGGCGCGCTGCGTGCGGGGCTCATCGTCGTCAACACCAACCCGCTATACACACCGCGGGAAATGAAACACCAATTTGTCGATTCCGGGGCCAAAGCCATCCTGATCGTCGAAAATTTTGCACACCACCTGGAAGAGATCATCAGGGAGACCAATATCAAAATCGTACTGGTTACCAGCATTGGTGAATTACTGGGTGCTTTTAAAGGCGCGCTGGTCAACTTCGTCATCCGCCGTATCCGGAAAATGGTACCCAAGTACCAACTTGAAAATACTGTTACTTTTAAACAAGCACTCAAGCAGGGAAGGCAATTTTCCATCAAAGCCTTTCCATCCAGTCCGGAAGATGTCATCATGCTTCAATATACCGGTGGTACCACCGGTCTGGCCAAAGGAGCTATGCTTACCAATCGTAATCTGGTTTCCAATATGCTTCAGATCCGATCGGTCATGCTCCCCTTCCTGAAAGAAGGTGAAGAATCCGTATTATCTCCGCTCCCGATGTATCACATCTTTGCTTTTACAGTGAATTGCCTGGCATTATTCAGCATTGGTTCCCGGACCATCCTGATCACCAATGCCCGGGATTTCCCGTCCTTAATCAAAGAGTGGAAGAAATATCCCATCTCACTGATGACGGGTATCAATACCTTATTTAATGCCCTGATGCATCAGGAAGACTTTAAGACCATCGACTTCAGCACATTGAAAATTACCGTTGGTGGTGGGATGGCTGTCCAAAAAGCGGTGGCTGAACGCTGGAAAGAAGTGACCGGCTGCCAATTGTCCGAAGGATATGGCATGACGGAATCATCGCCGGTGGTCAGTGTCAATCCACTGGACGGAAGAGGACGCCTGGGCAGCATTGGTCTACCCGTACCGTCAACTGATGTCCGGATCGTTTCCGAAGACGGCATCATCCAGGGCACAGACCATCCCGGTGAAATCCAGGTCAAAGGACCTCAGGTCATGAAGGGGTATTACAACAAACCGGACGAAACCGCCAAGATCCTGAAGGATGACTGGCTCTCCACCGGTGATATCGGCATCATGGATGCGGATGGATTTTTCCGCATTGTGGATCGGAAAAAGGATATGATCCTCGTATCCGGATTTAACGTTTACCCCAATGAGATCGAAGACGTCATCTCTTCCTATCCAAAAGTACTCGAGGTGGCAGCCATCGGTGTTGACGATGAAAAATCCGGTGAAGTGGTAAAAGTATTTATCGTCCCCAAGGATAAAAGCCTGACCAAGGACGAAGTGATCGCGTTTTGCCGGGAAAACATGACCGGCTATAAGGTGCCCAAATACGTGGAATTCCGGAAAGAACTGCCAAAGACCAATGTGGGTAAGATCTTACGCCGTGCCCTGAAAGATGAAGAAAAGGCTAAGCCGGATTAATGCATCAAATGCTCAATCCGGTTTTTGCTCCTTCTTAAGGATTGTGATCAGATTGTTGATCTCTTCCACGATGAGCTCTGGATCGCTCATTATGCCCACCTCTTTATAACGGATCCTGCCCGTTCCGTCCAGGAAAAGCTTCGTAGGCAGACCATCAACATTATAATCGGAGGCCATTTTATTTCCGGGGTCAAGGCATACCCTGAACGAATAATTCTTCGCTTTCATGAGTTTTAAAACCGATGACGCAGGATCTGCTACACGTTCCATCGTATTGATAAAAAGAAACTTTACTGTATCGTCATTGGCATACTGGTCAACCACCTGCTGCATGGCCGGAAATGATGCCAGACAGGGTCCGCACCAGCTTGCCCAGAAATCCAGGATGACGATCTTTCCCTTTAAAGAAGCCAAGGAGACAGAATCACCATCCAGATCTCTAAGGGAGAAATCACTGGCCTCCATGTTGATTAAAGATGCCTCCAGTTTACTCATCTGGTTTTCACGATTCTCCTGGTCCAGACTGGCCAGGTATTCTTCAAAATCTGCTTCCGTTTTTTTCGGATAGGTATCCTGATAGACTGTCTTCAACAATGCCATGATCTTTTCAGTGGCCAGACTGCTGCGTACAAATTGTTCCAGGAACTGGATACTTGCTTCGCCTCCCACCGCTCTGGTATGGTAAAGTACATACCGCTCATTGACTTCCGGGTTACTGAAGCGATAGATCCGTTCTGCGATTTCACCATAGGTCAATACTTCCTCAGCATCTCCTGATTTGAACCGTATCATGGCATAAGTGTCGGCAGCAGCAGCGTAATCACCCCCTACAGCCTGCCGGTATTCCAATGGAGATTGGTTATTGGGACGGCCCGATGGATCATTCTGATCGAGGATACCCTGCAGGAGATCCAGGCTTAGCAATGAGTATTCTGCCGCCAGGTCCAGATCACGGGCTTCAACATCGATGCTTTCCCCTGCCAGTTCCCAGGCAATGGAATTAAGAAGATTAGCCTTTTTGCTCTTGTCCTGCAGCTCATTCAGGTAATGACTGACCCATTCCCGGTCGCCCTGTTCCTGAAATGCATTGATCAATTGGACTGCCAGGTCATCCAGATATGCCCGATCCTCAGGTGAACGGGAACGCTCTTTAAGGTTTTCAAAGGCTGTGGACTGGTCTTCCGGATCCTTGAGTTGCAGGGTTGCTCCGGCTAAGAAGGCAAAAACCAATCTACCCTCCGGAAATTTAGTGCGTATGATCGTTTCCAGTCGAATCTGGCTCGATACATCACCAATCATAATAGCCAGGGAACGGGCTGACATATAATCAGCCTCTTCCAAATCTTCATTTTCTTCAATCTCCCGAATCCGGGGGATGGCTTTTTCTCTGAGTAAAACCGTGTCGGTATTGCTTAATAAGAACGCATAATAAGGCCAGACTGCATTGCTGTTTACAGGATCTGATTGCAATGCTTTTTCTGATTCATGGAGAGCAGTATTGACATCTTCAGCAATTCCCAGATCGTATGCATATACCCCCACGGCAAAAGCAAGTGAAGTGTGGTAAGTGCTTACCAGGCTTTCCCCATCATAGAAACCGATAAAGTACCCATAATTATGAGCATTGTCAGTATCACCGCTTTCAGGACTCTGGATTAAAATGCTTACCAGGCTGGTTTGCTTCGTGGTTGGCAGAGTGGCGTGCCAGCCATCCTGATCTTCCTGAAATGCCAGATCGAGTTTTTCCATCGCTGTGCCCTCGAAACGAAAAGCAAATCCACCAATTTTCTGGCCTTCTAACGGGCCTCCTTCTGGTCGATAGTTTAAAGTCAGGTTTGTACCGGGCTCACGCTCAGGTGGATCAACGGTAAACTCCTGACCCGACAGCACCACGAAATAGCCGAAAAAACAACAAAAGAATAAGATTCGTGTAATCATAGAACTGGCATCACAAGCTGTTCAGGTTGGCTGGCCGCCTGGATTGTTAATTATCAGCGGGACTAACTCTTTTTCAAAGCGTCCCGGATGTCGGTCAGCAGATCCTCCACTGTAGGTCCCGGAGGTGGAGCGGGGGCAGCTACTTCTTCCTTCTTCTTCATCTTGTTCAAACCTTTGACCACGAAGAACAAGGCCCAGGCCACCAACAGGAACGAAATGATTGCGTTGATGAATTTACCGTAAGCTAAAACAGCGCCGCCTGCTTCGCGTACCGCATCTGCTGAAGCCATGTTAACATCAGTCATGTTAGCCGGCTCCTTCAGAACCATAAACAGGTTCGAAAAGTCAGGAGATCCAAAAATGCCTGAAACGATCGGCATCAGGATGTCATTGGTTAATGAGGTTACGACGGTGCCAAAGGCAGCACCCAGAATAAAGCCAATGGCTAAATCCATCATGTTGCCCTTGAGAGCAAACTCCTTAAATTCTTTAAGCATAGTTCAACGTTTTGAGTTTAGGTATAATGAGCCATTAAATTACAAATTCCATCATATATCCCTAAAATAAAAAGGAGCCCCGCAAGGCTCCTTTGCTGCCGTAATGGCATATCGTATGCTAATCACGAACAAAACCAAGGATGAAATTACACGCCTAAGTCTTTCCGGATTTTATTGAGCGCCGAACCTGCTTTCACCCAGGCTATCTGCGCTTTATTATAGGTTTGTTCGACTTCGAAGCGATCTTCCGAACCATCCGCATGATGCAAGACCACGGTCAGGTTCTTTCCGGGTTCAAACTGGTCAAAGCCCAGAATATCGATCAGGTCATCCTGACGTACTTTTTCGTAATCATCGGGATTAACGAAAGTCAGAGCGAGCATACCCTGTTTTTTCAGGTTGGTCTGGTGGATACGGGCAAATGATTTGACGATCACGGCCTTAACACCCAGGAACCGTGGCTCCATGGCGGCATGTTCCCGGCTACTGCCTTCTCCGTAATTTTCTTCACCGAATACTACGGTGCTGATGCCCTTCCCTTTATAGTGTCTTCCAGAATCGGGTACACTCATATATGTATTGGTATCGACATTCAGCACTTTATTGGCCTCATCGTTGAAATAGTTGATCGCTCCGATGAAGCAGTTGTTGGATATGTTTTCCAGGTGTCCGCGGTATTTCAGCCAGGGGCCGGCCATCGAGATGTGATCGGTGGTACATTTACCTTTGGCCTTGATCAAAATACGCATGCCCTTCAACTGATCCTGCGTGATTGGTGTAAATGGGGTCAGGAGTTGCAGACGATCCGATTTAGGATCAACTTTGACGTCTATTTTTCCGCCATCTGAGGCAGGAGCTTCAAATCCGGCATCCTCAACATCAAATCCCTTCGGAGGTAGTTCAACCCCGCTCGGCGGATCCAGTTTTACGGCCTTGCCTTCTTCATTGATCAGCGTATCCGTCAAAGGGTTGAAGGTAAGATCACCGGCAATAGCCAGTGCGGTTACCAGCTCAGGAGAAGCGACAAACGCCCGCGTTTGCGGATTGCCGTCGTTCCGTTTGGAAAAATTCCGGTTAAAGGAGGTGATGATCGAATTGGCCCGGGTGGGGTCGTCGGTATGGCGCGCCCACTGACCGATACAGGGTCCGCAGGCGTTAGCCAGGACCACACCGCCTATCTTTTCAAAAGCATCAAGCTGACCGTCACGTTCGACGGTGTAGCGGATTTGCTCCGATCCCGGCGTGACTGTAAATTCCGCCTTTACTTTTAACTTTTTATCCACCGCCTGACGCGCCAGGGAAGCTGCCCGGTCCAGGTCCTCGTACGATGAATTGGTGCAGGAACCGATGAGGCCCACCTCGAGTTTTTGGGGATAGTTATTTTCTTTTACGGCAGCCGCAAACTTGGAAATCGGCCAGGCCAGGTCCGGTGTATAAGGACCATTGACATGCGGCTCCAGCGTGCTCAGGTCTATTTCGATGACCTGATCGAAATAGCTCGCTGGGTTGGCATAACATTCGGCATCACCAGTCAGGTGTTCGGCGATCGCAGTGGCCATATCCGCTATTGCTGCTCTTCCGGTAGCCCGCAGGTAACGGTCCATAGCCGGATCGTAGCCAAACGTAGATGTAGTAGCACCAATTTCCGCTCCCATATTACAGATGGTGCCCTTACCGGTACAGGACAGCGAACGGGCCCCTTCACCAAAATATTCGACGATGGCACCGGTACCGCCCTTTACAGTCAGGATGCCAGCTACTTTCAGGATAACATCTTTTGCCGAAGTCCAGCCATTCAGTGAACCTTTCAGATGGACACCGATCAGTTTCGGCATCTTCAATTCCCAACCCATTCCGGCCATAACATCGACGGCATCCGCACCACCAACCCCGATGGCGACCATTCCCAGCCCGCCGGCGTTGGGGGTATGAGAATCGGTCCCGATCATCATGCCACCCGGGAATGCATAGTTTTCTAAAACGATTTGATGAATGATCCCGGCTCCGGGCTTCCAAAAGCCGATGCCGTATTTATTGGATACAGAGGAGAGGAAATCATAGACTTCCGAATTGATATTCAAGGCGGTCTTCAGGTCGGCGGTAGCGCCCACTTCTGCCTGGATCAGGTGATCGCAATGCACCGTAGTCGGAACTGCGGTTTTATCCCTTCCGCACATCATAAATTGCAAGAGGGCCATCTGTGCTGTCGCATCCTGCATCGCCACCCGGTCCGGAGCAAAAAACACATAATCCTTTCCCCTTCCGAAATCAGCCAGCGGGGAGTCTTCGTGCAGGTGCGAGAACAATATTTTTTCAGTCAGGGTCATAGGCCGGTTCAGGGTTTTTCGTGCGGCAGCTATCCGTCCCGGCAGCGCATCATAATAAGCGCGAATCATATCAATATCAAATGGCATCATATCCACATTGCATTTAAATGGTGTACGAAATCAAAGGCTACAAAAGTACGCAAATAATGATTATTCCTCGGAGCTGGTACGGGCTTCACCGGAAATAGCAGAAAGACGTTCCAACAACCGGGTTGACATACGCAGAAAATCCATTTCGGTGATGATGCCGACCAGCTCATCATGGATAGTAACAGGCAGACAACCGATTCGGTTTTCTTTCATGATCTGCATGGCATCCATTGCTTTGGCATCCGGTGATACCGTGATGGGTTCTTTGATCATAATGTCCTCAACAGTACTTAAAGTGTTGGCCATTGGATTGGATAGCTGGGTATAAAACCGCAGAAGCAATCGGGAGGTTACCAAGCCCACGAGTCTTCCTTTTTCGTCTTCCACCGGCATGTAGCGCACTTTCCGCCAATCCATCATCTCGGCTACCAGCCGGATGAGGTCGTCTTTTTGCACCGTAAAGAGGTCGGTGGTCATGATTTCGGAAACTTTCAGATTCACCGGCTGGTAATCTTTCAGGTCTTTGAGGTCCGCCAGAGGCCACTCGTGAACCGGCCCACCCTGGCTGAGGTGTTCTTTCATAGCATTGGTCAATACGGTTAAAGCTTCATCCTTGCTGGTTTCCTTGATCAGTTTGGTGAACGATCGCAAAGCCCACCGGGCGCCGTTCATATGACTTTTAGCCCGCTCCCGGATGATGCCCAGGAACAGGTCAATGTCTCCCTGATCCACATTGTGCAACTTCAAGCCTTCTTCTGCTACAGGCAAAATCTCCTGCAGGATCAGGTCGGTAGCGGCGATCTTGTTATCTCCGAACCAATTGAATTTGGTGTCGATCCCAAACTTGGCCGCCTTTTCAAAGTTATCGCGGGTGTCTTCAAAGGTCAACAGTTGACGCACATCCAGAATGTGTTCGCCATAACCACACATGGCTCCCAGCCACAAAGCCATATTGGCTACTTCATCCATGACAGTGGGACCGGATGGGAACACGCGATTTTCGATCCGCAGGTGGGGCTTTCCATTATCACTGATTCCGTAACAGGGCCGGTTCCACCGGTAGACCGTCGAATTATGCACCTGCAGGGCTTTCAGTTTCGGGATCTTCCCATCCTGTAACACGGCCAGTGCATCCTCCTCGATATCGGAGCCAAGCAACACACGGAAGCGGGCGATGTCCTCCTGGTAGATGTCCAGAATGGAATTATTCAGCCAGCTGTTGCCAAAGTGTACCCGGGCACTGCGTTCGCGCAGGTGCAGATGGGACGACCGCGTATCCAGCGCCTGCTGAAACATGGCGATCCGCGATTCATGCCAGAGTCGCTTGCCAAATACGATGGGTGAATTTGCCGCGATGGCCAATACCGGGCCGGCGAGAGCCTGAGAAAGGTTATACATTTTGACGAACTCATGAGCGCTGACCTGCAGGTGAACCTGAAAACTGGTATTGCAGGCCTCGATAAGCGGCGAGTCGTGTTTAAGCAGCAACTCATCAATCCCTTCCAGGCGGACCTGGTAGTCGGAGGCCATGAGTTGTTTATTGATGGCATTGATCAGTGCATAATACCTGGGCTTGGGTGTCAGGTTGCTCATGTCCAGGTCAAACTTTCGCAGGGTGGGCAGGATACCGGTCAGGATGATGGAGGCCCGGTGTTTGGCCAGTTCCTGCTGGATGATTTCCAGACGCTCCTGGCCTTCGGTACGCATTTCGGAGAGGCATTTCCCTTCGAGTTTACGGGGATCGAGGTTGATTTCCAGGTTGAATTTGGCCAGCTCGGTACTCATCCACGGGTAATGCTCGAGGGCTGCCAGGACTTCCATGGCTACAGGTGCCGGCTTTAACGTCCGGTTATCGATCAATACCATTTCCTGTTCTGCGCCTATGCGGGTGATGTCATTTTCAAACAGATCGTTTTCCAGCATGTAGGACAATGCCTTTACATCGTTAAGCAGTGCTTGCATAAACAACCGCATTTTGGTTTCGTCCCGGATCAGGTCTACCTTCTGTTCACCCATAGTTGTGCGTTGATGTATCGATCAATTTACTGGTAAATTAAAATTTTTTTACAATTTTCCTGTTTAGGTAAGAAAGACGAACCGATGCCGCGATGGGTTTGGATATGGATAGTACTGATCGGGATAGGAGGATGCCATAAGGATGATGGCCCCAAAGCCGTATTTACGGTCGAGAGCACATCTTCCTTCACCATTCCAGCTGGGTTAAATACCGTGGAAACACACTATTTTGTGGTAAACAATATTCCCAGCACCCTCGAGGCACAACTCAAATCTCATAATCTGACGCTGGAGGACCTGGAGAAGATCAATCCTCTCCAATGCCGGCTGCTGGCGTTGGATGGAACGCCTACCTACCAGTTCATCCAGGATATTTCCGTAATGATCTACACCAAGAAAAACCCGGTCAAACGGGAGATTGCATTTATGGAACCTGTTCCCCTGAATACGGGCAGTACGCTGCAGCTCTTTCCTACCCTGATCGATGTCAAGGATTATCTGACCAGCTCGGTCTATTCAGTAGAGATCCGGCTACGGCTGCGGGGCTTTCCCAGCAGAACCATCGACACCCGGCTTGACCTGGCATTTGAGGCACGTTAGGTGCCGGATTCGGCTGCGTGTGATCTCCTTAACCTTCTAACACATTACACAAAAAAACATATAAACATTTTTATAATGAATTGTCGCCCTTATATATTATTATGTTTTTGAATATAAAACTCCATTCATATAAATCATTTAGCCTGCTTATTCCGGTGAAGGTTGGTTTATGCGCACTTATTCACAGGTTATCCACACTTTATTCACATCAATTCACACTTTTTTAACGCGCTCAAAACTAATTCTCCACATTTTGTGGTTTCTGTCTTAGGACAGTTGGCAAAAATTCTTCATATTTCCTTGCTAGCTTTGCCTTGTTGAAACAAATCAGCTACCCCCTCGTATTTGTCAATTACTGAAATCCGGTAACCGGACCTATGGCTGAGATGTTGGAACCTAGCAACCAAGTAAAATCGCTGAACAACCCCCGATTCAGTTCGCTTCGCAAAGAAGGCGATATGAGCAGTCTGGTGTACGGCCGGGTTCAACCCCAGGCGGTGGACCTTGAAGAGGCTGTCCTAGGGGCTATTATGACCAATAAGGATGCACTGGCCATCGTGCTGGATATTCTGCGTCCGGAGAGTTATTACCTCCCCGGGCACCAGGCCATCTACCGCTCGATGCTGCATCTTTTTGAACGGTCCTTACCCATCGACCTGCTGACGGTCCATGATGCGTTAAAGAAATCCGGCGAGCTGGACAAAATCGGCGGTCCTCAGTATCTGGTTGAATTGACCAACCGGGTGGCGAGCGCTGCCAACATCGAATACCACGCGCGGCTCATCTCCCAAAAACACATCCAGCGGGAACTGATCCGGGTCAGCACGTCCATCATCAACGACTCTTTTGAGGACACCACTGACGTATTCCAGCTGCTTGACGATGCCGAGCGCCATCTGTTTGACATCACCGATAAGAACCTGAACCGCGCCTACGAAAGCCTGGGTTCCCTGGCAATCAAAGCCCAGAAACAACTGGAGACGATCACTGCCAAGGAAGACGGTCTGACGGGTATTGGCAGCGGATTTCACGATCTGGACAAGATGACTGCCGGCTGGCAGCGCTCGGATCTGATCATCGTGGCTGCCCGGCCGGGTATGGGAAAGACTTCGTTTACCCTGGCGCTGGCCCGGAATGCCGCTATCGAACACGGTCATGCCGTAGCTTTCTTTTCTTTGGAAATGTCCAATCTTCAGCTGACCCAGCGTCTGATATCCATGGAAGCAGAGATCCCCAGTGGTAAGCTCCGTAATGGGAACATGGAAGAATACGAATGGCAGCAGCTGCATGCGACCATTGAAAAATTCAGCGAAGTACCCATCTACATCGACGACACCCCTGCCATCAATATTTTCGAACTCCGGGCCAAGTGCCGCCGACTCAAGATGCAGCACAACATCGACCTGATCATCATCGACTACCTGCAGCTGATGACCGGTGGCGGCGAACGTAAGGGAGGAAACCGGGAGCAGGAGATCTCGCAGATATCACGGTCCCTGAAAGCCCTGGCCAAGGAACTCAGCGTTCCCGTCATCGCCCTGTCCCAGTTGAGCCGGGCAGTTGAAACGCGGGGTGGCAACAAGCGGCCGCAGCTGTCCGACCTTCGGGAATCCGGGGCTATCGAACAGGATGCTGACATCGTTACCTTCATTTATCGTCCGGATTATTACGAACTGGAAGATGACCTGGGAGCGCCAAAAGGCATCAGTGAGATTATTCTCGCCAAACACCGGAACGGCGCAGTAGGTACCGTCCAGTTGAAATTCATCAACCATTTTGCGAAATTCACCAACCTGGATGAGCTGGATATGAATCCATTCGGTGGACCTCCGGATATCAATAATCCATTTAACAACATGATTACCCGTCCATCCCGGATGAATGACGATGAAGAAATTCCCTTCTAAACCAAACAAACCGACCGATGGCAAGGCGCCCGCTCCGAAGCCGGCATCCAAAGCCGACTCACCTGCCGATAGTGACCAGGATGACATGCGTCTTAATAAATACCTGGCCCTGAGTGGTGTTGGTTCAAGAAGGAAGTGCGCCGAATACATCCAGGAAGGTCTGGTCAAGGTCAATGGCAATGTGGTAACAGATATCGGCCACCGGGTTCAGAAATCCGATAAGGTCCAGTACCGCGGCAAGCCTGTCAAGCCGGTCACCCGCATGGTCTATTACCTGATGAATAAACCCAAGGACACCATCACCACGGCTTCTGATGAGAAAGGCCGTAAAACGGTGATGGACCTGATCAAGAACAAGGTGAAAGAGCGGGTCTATCCCGTAGGCCGTCTGGACCGCAATACCACCGGCCTCCTGATCTTAACCAATGATGGCGATCTGGCACTGAAGCTTTCTCATCCACGCCACCGGGTTAAGAAAATCTATCACGTCGTTCTCGACCGGACTTTAAGGAAACCGGATCTTGAAAAAATCCTTGCAGGCGTGCAGCTCGAAGACGGGATGGCTGAAGTCGATGGCATCGACTACGTCGAAAACCAACCCAAAAATGAAGTAGGCATCACCATCCATATTGGCAAAAACCGCATTGTCCGGCGCATCTTTGAATCACTGGGCTATCAGGTTGAAAAACTGGACCGTGTCTACTATGCCGGCTTAACCAAGAAGGATCTTCCCCGCGGTTTTGTCCGTCCCCTCACCAAACAGGAGGTGATCATGCTGAAGCATTTTACTTAAAAGGTTAAAGAGGTAGCAGAGGTTACAGAGGTAGCATGGAGCATGGAGCATGGAGCATGGAGCATGGGGCATGGAGCATGGAGCATGGAGCATGGAGCATGGGGCATGGAGCATGGAGCATGGAGCATGGGGCATGGAGCATGGAGCAAGGGGCATGGAGCATGGAGCATGGAGCATGGGGCATGGAGGTTGATTCCAACAAAAAAGCCCCCGGGAGTCCCGGAGGCTATTTTATTCAGGTATGTTCTGCTTAGCCGATGGCGATGGTGCGTTTTTCAGGCTTTACTTCTTCTTTTTTCGGTATCTCCACCACCAGGATACCATTTTCATAGGTTGCGGTGATGTGTTCAGCATCGACATTCTCCGGCAGGTGGAAGCTGCGTTCAAAGGTGCTGGCATAAAATTCGCGGCGGCGGTAATCCTGATTTTCTTCTTTGTTCTGGTCTTCCCTGCTGGCCTTGATGGTCAGACGGGACTCATCCAGACCGATTTCGAAGTTTTCTTTTTGATAACCCGGGGCTGCCAGTTCAAGCTGGAATGCCTGGTCGGTTTCTTTGACATTGACTGCCGGTTTGAAACCATTGTTTTGTTTGAACCATTCATTCAGGTCGCGGCCCAAGAACTCGTCGACCAGACCTTGAAATGCTTTACCGGGTACGAAGGGATTATATCTTACAATAGTCATGATAATTGGAATTTAATTGTGATCAATTTGTATTACACCCTTCCATTTACAAAGGGTGTTCCAGCCCATTTTTCAGGACATTCTGGCAACACACGATTGTAAATGCCCTGTCATTTTGGCGCTCTATGTTAAATTTACGTGCCATAATGTCATATTGTTAATAGCGGGCAGCCCGGGCAGAACGGATTACCAAGCCGCCGAAACCATTTGAGTGTATTTCTGTTATTTTGTGTACAAATTGACTGACGCAATGGAAACCAAAGTAAAAAGCCCCATTCTGATCTATACCGAACAAACCCCTAATCCGGAATCACTGAAATTTGTGACCAACCGGATGCTTTACAAGGGTACGGCTGACTTCCGTGAATACGAACTGGCGGAAAAATGGTCTCCTTTGGCTAAATCGTTGTTTGGTTTCCCCTTTGTGAAAGGCGTTTACATCTCCAACAACTTCGTCACGGTCACCAAAGAATACAGTTTTGCCTGGGAAGACATCATGCTGAAGCTGAAAGAATACATCAAAGACTGGGTGGACCAGAACAAGGAGATGGTCAGCGATGGCTTTGCTGAAGCGATGGAAGCAGTGGAACGCGAACGTGGAGCAGCATATACCTACAGTGAAGACGACGCAGCAGTCGTTCAAAAAATCCGTGACCTGATCGAAACCTACGTCAAACCGGGCGTTGAAATGGATGGCGGGAACATCGAATTCACCAAATTTGATGCCGGCACCGTATACGTTATGTTGCAGGGTTCCTGCAGCGGCTGCCCTGCTTCTACAGTTACCTTGAAGGCCGGTATCGAAGCCATGCTGAAACGCATGATCCCTGAGGTGAAGGAAGTCGTCGCTGAAATGGAGTGATGAACACAGCCCTGGTCTTTCGTGTATCAGTTCTGTCGTTTACCTCATACCCCATACCCCATACCTGATACCCCATACCTCATACCTCATACCCCATACCCCATACCTAACACCCAATATTTACTTCCTCGCTACCATATTCAGCCCAATAGCCTTATTTTTCCGGTATGGACTTACAACAGATTACCAGCCGGGTAGCCGCCATCGTGGAAGATACAGGTGTATTCATCCGGACGGAAGCATCGCAATTCACCGCCAAAGATGTAGAGACCAAATCGATGAACAGCCTGGTCACCTACGTCGATAAGCAGGCAGAGACTCAGTTGATCGAACGGCTCAGCCAGGTACTCCCCGAAGCAGGTTTTTATACCGAAGAAGAAATCACCGCACGGGAATCCCGGGAATGGACCTGGATCATCGACCCGCTGGACGGAACGACGAATTTCATCCACGGCATTCCCTTTTACAGCATCAGTGTGGGATTGCAGCACGAGAACGATTACGTCATGGGTGTGGTCCTGGAGATCAGCCGCCGTGAATTATTTACCGCCTGGTCCGGTGGGGGCGCTTACCTCAACGGAAAGCCTATCTCTGTAAGCAAAACAAACAAACTGGCCGATGCGCTGGTCGCCACTGGCTTTCCTTATCACGAATTCACCCAGCTGGAGACCTACCTGGAGACCATGGCTTACTTCATGAAAAACACCCGGGGACTCCGCCGGATAGGTTCAGCCGCCCTGGACCTGGCTTATGTCGCCGCTGGCCGCTTTGACGCCTTTTTCGAGTTCAGCCTTAATCCGTGGGATGTAGCCGCAGGTATCGTGCTGGTCCGTGAAGCCGGAGGCACCGTACAGGACTTTCATGACACCCGGGAGTTTCTCTCCGGTAAGGAGGTACTGGCAACCAATGCCTTTTTAGCCCTTCGGATGGCAAATATTTTGAAACAGAATTTTGAATAGCACCTATATCGGTATAATTTCATTTTTAAGACATTTCCAGTAATTTCCGATTCATTTACTCATTTTAATCTAATCCATGATCCGGCATTTCAACACCATCTGTTCCATCATGCTGTTTGGTTTTCTGGCTATTGTCCTGCCAGCTCAAACGATAGAAAATGCAACAGATTCACCTGATGGGATGTACACCGCGTACACCCAGGAAGGCAACCTCTATATCCAGGAAAAGTCCAGCAGTACAGTCACCCAACTGACCCATGATACCGATCCTCTCGTCTACAATGGTTATGCTTCCTGGGTTTATTACGAAGAAATCCTGGGCCGGGGCTCACGGTACCGGGCATTCTATTGGTCTCCGGACAGCAAACGGATCGCGTTTCTGCGTTTTGATGATAACCCGGTGCCGGAATTCATCATCTTCCATTCGGAAGGTCAGCATGGTTACAACGAATACACGCGATATCCCAAAGCCGGCGATCCTAACCCGGAGGTCCAGCTGGGAATCGTTGACGTGGCAACCCAGCAGGTCACGTGGGTCGATGAAGACCACCAGAAAGATCAATACACCGCCTGGTGCTTCTGGGATCCGGAGAGCACCGGTTTGTATTTTCAGGAATTAAACCGCGGGCAGGATACCCTGCGTATCTATAAAGCCGATCCTGCTTCCGGACACAAGCAAATGATCTGGGAAGAGACCAGTCCCGCCTGGGTTGAGTTTTATGAAAACATGTACTTCCTGTCTGATAATCAAGGATTCTTGTTGAATAGCGAAAGGTCCGGCTGGAACAACATTTACTGGCACAAACCCGATGGTTCAGTGGTCAATCTGACCCCGGGAGAACGGGCCACCTCCAATGCAGACTATGTGGATGATCAGGGAAATGTTTACTTCGGATACTCGGAAGGGATCAACCGCTACTATGGACGCAGCAATCTCAAACATCCGGGTATCGAACCTCTCGTCACCGGAGAGGGTACACACTTTGTACGATTCAATGCCGAGGAGGGTAATTTCTCCGATCGCTATTCCGATTTTTATCATCCCTGGGTTACCAGGACGTACGATCTGAATGGGAAACCGCTGGATGAGGCGCCGGAAGCCACCCCCGATGCCAATGCCCAGGCCGGTATCCGGGTAGAATTGCGGACCGTCCTGGTTGACGGTTTTGATCTGCCGGTAAGACTGGTCTTTCCTTCAGATTTTGATCCCAATAAAAAATACCCCATACTCTTTAATGTCTACGGCGGCCCACGCAGTCAGTCGGTGCGTAATTTTTACCAGGATTTCACCAATGACGACCAGCTCGCCCAAGGATTGATTAAAGTTACCTTTGACCACCGGGGCAGTGGCCTCTTCGGACGCCTGGGACTGGATCAGATGCATCGTCAGCTCGGCAAATGGGAGATCAGCGATTTAATTGCTGTCGTCAAGGCGTTGGAAAAGGAGACTTACGTCGATCCGGAGCGGGTTGGCATCCAGGGTGGCAGTTACGGCGGATATTATACCGCACTGGCCCTTACCGCAGGAGCCGGATACATCACGCATGGCATTGCAAGTTTTCCGGTGACTGATTGGCGCCTTTACGACAACATCTACACCGAGCGCTACATGGATACCCCGCAGGAAAATCCGGATGGCTACAACGCCGGCTCGGTGATGACGTACGCGGACCAATTGAAAGGAAAATTGTTGATCATCCATGGCACGGTCGATGATAATGTCCACGTACAAAACTCCCTGCAGCTGATTGACAAACTGGAAGACCTGGATAAACCCTTCGAGATGATGTTTTACCCCGGCGAGCGGCATGGATGGGGCGGACCCAAACGCAAACACTCCCAGGCTTTAAGTGAAAAATTCTGGGAAGATTTTTTGGGTGCGAGGTAGCCTCGTG
Organism: Lewinellaceae bacterium; assembly: GCA_020636135.1. NCBI lineage: Bacteria > Pseudomonadati > Bacteroidota > Saprospiria > Saprospirales > Lewinellaceae > Lewinellaceae bacterium. The sequence goes on along the minus strand of JACJYK010000002.1, from coordinate 243,022 downwards.
GGATGTTTCCGGGCATGTTATTTAATCCGTGCCATTCCTTACAAAGTCAAAGAATATCACTCCGGCTACAGTGCATCCTGCATCGCCTTAATACTTCGAAAGGTCCTGGCGCCAGCCTCCTGAAACTCCTGTTCATTGTGATCATGGCTGTAAGCCCAAATATCCATGCCTGCGGAGAGGGCTGCCTGTATGCCATGGATGCTGTCTTCGATTACCAGGCAACGAGACGGTTCGGCACCCATCTGTGCGGCCGCATACAAGAACAATCCGGGCTCCGGCTTAAACTGGTCAATCTCATAGGCGCTGAAAAGCTTGCCGGCAAAGCGATCGTACAAGCTTACAATACGCAGGTTATGCTCCATCTTATGCATGGGTCCATTCGACGCCACGCAGTAGGGTATGGTCAGAGCATGGATCAGCTCCGGAATACCAGGCACTGCCTCCAACTCCCGGGTAAAAGCCTCAAATGATTTTTGACGGTAAATGAGGCCCAGGTCTTCCGGCAGTTTGATGCCAAATTTACGCTCGGTATAATTGATGCAATAGGCCAGCGAGGTGCCGGGAAATTCGCGTCGCGCTTCTTCGTCACTTAGTGGATATCCCAGGCTGCGCACCTCTTCCGCAAAGATGCGGTTGGCGATGGGCTCACTGTCTACCAGCACGCCGTCACAGTCGAAGATGATGAGGTGGTAGGCATGCTTCATGCTTCCCCGGGTTTTAACTTGCGCAGGATATCGTTCAGGATCATCTCAGCGTGTACCCGGCTGTTTTCGATAAAGAGCCGGTTGGTCTGTAGTCCGGCACATATAACACCAGCGACATAAACCCGTGGGAGATTGGTCTCCAGACTTTCAGGATTGCAAGTGGGCGTCTGAAATTCATCCCGGTTGAGACGGATCCCGATTCGCTCCAGGAATTCATAATTCGGATGGTAGCCGGTCATGGCGAGCACCCAGTCATTCTCCAGCGTGATCTTCCCATCCGGGGTCATTACATCGACATCTTTTTCCCGGATTTCCAACAAAGTGGCGTTGAAATATGCTTTGATCGATCCCTCCTTGATGCGGTTTTCGATGTTGGGCCGGATCCAGTATTTGACGTTTGGACGGATCTGCTCTTCCCGGATGACCATGGTCACCTCCGCGCCTTTATAATACGTCTCCAGCGCCACATCACAGGCCGAATTGGCCGCGCCAACGACCACCACTTTTTGACCAATGTAAGGATGTGGATCGTCGTAATAATGTTTCACTTTGGGCAGTGACTCACCAGGAATTTCCATCAGATTGGCACAGTCGTAGAAGCCCGTAGCAACGATCACTGCATGCCCCCGGTAAGTGGATTTACCAGTCACGATGGCATAATGCGCTTCATCCAGACGATACATGCCGGTCACCGCTTCATAAACGTGCAGATTTAGTTGCCAGGCTTCTACGACCCGGCGATAGTATTCAAGGGCTTCCCGGCGGGTGGGTTTATCGGCATGTGCAATAAAGGGAACATCCCCAATCTCCAGCAAATTGGAGGTTGAGAAGAAGGTCATATTAACCGGGAAGTGGTAGATCGAATTGACCAGAACACCTTTCTCCAGGATGATGTGGGATAAATTTCTGCGCCTGGCTTCGATGGCACATGCCAGCCCGATGGGCCCGCCCCCAATGATCACGACGTCATAGGTCGGTCCAGGTATTTCCATTTATTCTGCGGTTGTCGTCCATTCCGGTACCAGTAAAACCGGAATTGGAATTGAAAAATCTTCTTTATAAAAACGATTGGTGGTGAATAGCCGCTCAAAGATACCCCGGTTGCGTTTGATCATACATACCCAATCCATTGGATTATTCTCCAGATACGTGGCCACTCCGGCCGGCAAGGAGGCAGACTGGATCTCCACTTCATGAAATGCCTGATGGGTAAACAGATCGCCGAGCTCAACATCCATGGTATCTTCCTCGCTTACGACAACGTGGAGTACTGATAATTTGGCTTTGCAGAGGGAGAGCATCCAGCGGAATGGCCGGATCACCTCGTGTGCGTGTGTAGTCAGCTTGCGGAAAGCAAATAAAATACGCTTTGGTATACCTCCGATGTAATTAGGCGGAATGATCAGAATGGGGGTTGTCGTGGTTTTGATCACCCCTCCCAGGGTGCTGCCAAAACTCACCTGGGCATCCATGGTCTCGCCCTGGGCACCCATGACAATATAATCCACCCCGTGTAATTCTGCATTCCAGTTGATCAGAGTTGCTGCATCTCCCGATTTAGCCTTAATCTCGATGCGGGTATTCTCTTCTGTCAGGTGTGCGACCGTGGCCACCAGATCCTCCAGCTGCATTTCATTCTCCTCCTGCAGCCGTTCGGTAAACGACATAATCATACCAGCTTTTTCTTTGATCTGGTAGAAATGGTAGAGATAAATGATGGATGGTTGTTTATTAGCCAATTGAATGGCGTATTGGAGCGCGTCCAGCGAGTTGGCTGAATAATCGGTCGGGACCAAATATTTGATCATACACAGATTTCATGATTCGTGTGCAAAGATAATTCGTTTTTCATTGCCTTATTCAACTTGCTTAACGTGAATTATCCAGCAGCATACGACATTTTAGTTGATGAAACATGTCTTTGGAACTGCCTATGTAATCCACTTAAAAAGCGGATTTCAGGGGGTAAGGATTGGCTGATCGTTAAAAGAAAAGCACCCCCTGAACGTGCGAGAAGGGGGTGCCAACAGGTAAAATCTGGACTCAATATAATCCTAGCGCTTTACAAACAAAGCACTACCAATTTCCTGGTCGTTGATCAGCGTCAAAACATATACCCGCTGCGACGGGAGCCGGCTGATGTCTAGACGCACCGTTCCATCGGGATGGTAGCCCACCGGTACGAGGGCATGGATGATGCCCGTCTGGTCAGCAATCTGCAGCATAGCTCCATCGTGGATCGGTGTTTCTGCCGGTAAGTTGATGTGCAATTCCTCGGAAGCCGGGTTGGGATAAATGCTTACGTTCAGACTAGTCAGTGTGGTCGCCACTGAGGTGGAGGCTTCTTCCACTTTGAAAACATGATCCGAGATAAAGGTTATTCCGGTATTCCTGCGAATGATATCGGCCATGCGGGTTGCTTTGATGTCTGCTTTTTCCCGGGCGGACAGTACCGGGTCCACCTCAAAATAGAAGCGGTCACCATCACGGATATCGGTAAACTGTCGTTTGATGATATTCATCGCGGTAGGCCCAAATAAGGCACCGGGCATGTGATCTTCAGCCAGCATGCCGGCCCAGGGGTCAATTTTGTTGATGTCCTGATAGACGAAGGCAAAATGCTGATTCAACACCGGATCCGAAGACAACTGGCTGAAGGAGGATAGTTTGGACAATCCAAATTCCTGGCGGATAGCATTGAAATCAGCCAGACCTCGATCACGGCCCCGGTTAAGGTTCAGGGACACCAGGTCCAGGCCTCCGGCTCCGGGAGCACCAAAGAGGAAATTGCGCAGATCATCGATTACATGGCAGTCAAAATCCTGCGCGTGAACCGTGGTCATACCGGCCAGCAATGGCGCTACATCACCCATTTCGCCCATGATCCCGGGGTTGAAAAACATGCTCCGCAACTGCAATCCGGAAGGCTCCGTGTAATTGCCGGAATTGTCCATCATCACAAATTCCGGACCGATGGTAGAGTGGCCGTAACGGTAAGCCGCCGTCGAGAATACATTCATGATCGCCGGATTAACCGAAGCCTGAAATCCCTGGTAAACAGGGAGATCGATTCCCAGAGTAGGCAGCCATTCTTCGTAAACAATGGCCTCGATCAACCCTCCTACGATCTTGCGGGCATGCTGGTACAACTGTTCATCGGTCCATTCGGGATGTTCTTTCTGCAGCTGGTCGCACTGGCGGTTGTGTTCACGGACAAAGAGGGTATGGATAGACGTAAGGAATCCATTTTCATTGGCACGGACATCACCGGCTATGTAATAATGATCAACATTCGGGAATGGCATGGCCATCGATGGAGCATCCGGAGCGATGGCATCGCCCGCTTCCCCGGTGATGGTATTGTAGGGCAACATGTCACCGGTACTCACTTTCAGCTTGCCCCCGGTAAAGGATCTCAACCAGGCAGCCCGTTTGGCATCGGATCCATAGACAGCAGAACCATCAATAAATGCTGTGATTCCGTTAAAATACATACGGGGGTTGGCTCTGCTGGTACCTGTCCCTGCCATGAATGCAGATCGCAACATCGGCATGGTCTGGGTACCTGTCCCTTGGGGATCAAAATAGGCATCGTAAGCCGGTATGGAAATATCCATGCGTTCCGATTCCTGATCCGGACTTAAAGTTATATCGTGGTCAATAAATTGTCCGAATCCCCAGGCATAGGCAGACAGTTCCAGCTGATCATTGATGTGGCCTTCCTGTGAAAATATTTCATTGCTGATGAGCCGCGGATTGGGACGGTCTTCACCAGAAGGCAGTTGAATACCATCGGTGAAATGCAGGCCTGAAGCCACCGAAACTTCGGTATTGGTCGCGCCCCAGGAAGGATTGTACGGATTATTCTGGGTCCCGTCGATGGTGCGATAGAGTGATTCTTCAAAAATGTGGGTTTGAAAAGCCTCGTCCGGGAAAAAGCCCAGCGATGTATTACGCCGAACTACATCCGCGAGGCGTGTCGCTTTTATCTCAGCCTTTTCTGCAGCCGTCAGATTGGCATCATTTTCATAATAAAACCGGTCACCAATCTGCAGATTCAGAAACTGCTCCCGGACTACCGCCATGGCCGTCGGTCCGAACATGGCTCCCGTCATATGGTCTTCCGCCAGCATGCCTACCCAGGGGTCGATCAGATTGATGTTGTCATCATAGGTTTCTGCCAGGGCTGCCTGAACCAGGCTATTGGATGTGATCTGGTTAAAAGAGGTGAGTGCGGGGAGGCCAAAATAGGTGCGCATCTGGTTGTAAGGAAGGATGCCTCTCTCCCGCCCCCGGTTGATATTCAGCGAGGCCAGGTCCATTCCACCGGCGCCCGGAGGGCCAAAAAGAAAATTACGCAGATCATCGATGACTTTACAGTCCATCTGTTGCTGGGCAATACCAATACCCCCTTCCAGATACGGTTCGATTCCCATGGATGCAGCTATTGCATCGGGGTTGAAGAATGCATTGCGCAATGCGATCGGGCCTTCCGGGATCGCATGGCCAAAATCATCCAGGCGGTTGAGGACTGCGTTGATGGTAGTATGTCCGTAACGAAACGCGGCCGTTACGAATTCATTCATCATGCTCGGGTTGGCTGATGACTGATAGCCGGCGTATGCAGGAATGGAAATACCCATAATGGGCAACCACTCTTCGTAGACAATGGCTTCAATCATTCCGCCCACCATCTTCCTGGCTTTCTGATACAATTTTTCATCAGTCCAATCCGGATGCTCTTTGACCAGTTTATCACACAGCCGGTTGTGCTCTCGGACAAAGAGGGTATGGATGGCCGTCAAAAAAGGATTCTCGTTGGCACGTACATCGCCGGCCACGTAATATTTTTTGACGTAAGAAAATGGCATCGCCATCGAAGGTGCTTCCGGATCGATGGGACTATCCTTTTCACCATCTACCGTATTGTAAGGCAGCATGCCACCTACCGACATTTTCATTTTGCCCGATGTACCGGTCCGCAACCACTTAGCGCGGGTCTCATCCGGTCCATAAACTCCGGAACCATCGATGAACGCTGTAGTCGCGTTGATATGCCGGCGCGGGTTGGTAGGATCGGTACCCGTGTTGTGGTCGTATTCCGAGCGAAGCATCGGTATCGTTGCGGTACCGGTACCCAGCGGGTCAAAATACGGGTCTCCGGCAGGGATAGAGACAACATAAGCTTCGGTTTCACTGTCCGGGCTTAGGGTGATGTCATGATCGATGAACTGGCCCCAGCCCCAAACGAATGCACTGCGTCCCTGCGGGTCACCGATGATGCCATTCTGGGCAAAGATCTGATTGCTGATGAAGCGTGGGTTAGGCCGGTCGGCGCCAGCCGGCGTAGAAAATCCATCACCATAGGCGGTAGGAGATTTATACACCACTTGCGTAAACGTGGCACCCCAGAAATGATCCGGGTGATTCAACCATCCATCGTAAGAACGGTTTTCCTGGGCAATCACAGCCTGGGAAAGTAACAGCAACGAGATCATAGCGGGAAATACATTACGGGTAAAAATTGACTTCATAGTCCACTGAATTAATTCAACTACTCGAGAAGGGACGGATTTCCTGGGCCGGAAACTGCGGGAAGCAAATGGTAACATTTTTAAAACTGGCAACGAAAAAATTGGAATAATCGAGGCTTGTCACTGACAAACCAGGATGCCGGGCAAAAGACAATATAATAGGGGGTGTACAAATGTCCAGATCGCTTCCCGCTACACTCAGGTTGTCTTTCAAATATCCGTTCTACCTTCAATTCGAAAGCCAATATTAGCCAGCTCTGGAATGAACCTTTATGTTCTACAGCATAGGGAAGGATGCTTTAAATCACATTCTATATATCAATTATATATTATAAATTGAATTACAATTATTTACAAATGAATTCTCGGTTTACTGCAAAGCACTGGTTTTTCGTAGTCCGTCCAGATCCAGGTAACGGATGACCTCTTCTTCCATGGAGACCAACCCCGTTTTGGAAAATTCGGAGAGAGTGCGAATTGCATTGGCCACGTTCATCTCGGACAAAGCAGCAAAATCACTTCTCTTGAGGTGCAGCCGGATCATTTGATCGTTGTTTGCACCATCAAACAGTTCATACAGGTAAAGCAGGGTGTCGGCCATCCGTCCCCGCATGTGTTTACTCTGCAGATTGGTCGAGCGTTCGATGGACTGGGCAAATTGTTTACTTATTGCCTGCAGCGTCTTGATGGCAATGGCCGGTTGACGTTGCAACATTTCCAGAAAATAGGAACGAGGGATAAAGCATACCTGGCAAGGCTCCAGAGCAATGCAGGAGAAAGAATAGGGCTGATCACCCATAAAATCGTAAAAACCCAAGAAGTCAACGGCCTTATTCAGAGAGAAGATATGTTCATCCCCATTGGCGCTGACCCGCACATTCTTCACCTTACCGTGAGACAGTGCAAAAAGGCCGAGAGGCCAGCTACCCTGACGGAACAGGTATTCATCCCTGGAGAAGAAAATACATTTTTTATTCTGGTTGAGCAGAATAAGCTCTTCCCTGGGTAGTGAAGCAAATAACGATAAACTCCTGCTAAAACAAGTGAGACAGTTGGTCTCTACGGTTGAATCGATCTTCTTCAAAGGTGATCCCATCTATAGTTACTATCCGGATATGCTGGTTCAAAGCTACATGCATTAAGCCATTATGCTTAACAAGGAGCAATGACCTTCATCATCCTGGTCCTGAGGGATACTACTATGAAAGTGGTTAATACCGGCAAAAAGGCTTTAATCGTGCTTGCCCCGGCCGCCCATGGCCTTAAGATACCCGGGTGTGAAGAGATCCGGCATCAGGGTGGTGGTGCCGGGAACCATAGCATATCCGGAAAAGTCAGTCATTCCCGCTTCCTTGAGCACATCGGTGTCGATGAGAAAACGACCGGTATACGTTGCCGAAGGTTGCTCGAGGATCCAGGCAGCAGCATCCGCCACGATCTCTGGCGTACGTGACATCTGCATCATGGATTCACCGCCCAGTAAATTCAGGACTGCAGCTGTGGCTATGGTGGTTTCCGGCCACAGGGTATTGCAGGCGATCCCGTATTCAGCGTACTCTCCCGCCAATCCCAGCATACACAGGCTCATGGAAAACTTGGAGATGGTATAGGCAACATGCGGCGCAAAGAAGGCAGGATTAAGATCCAGCGGAGGCGAAAGCGTCAGGATGTGGGGATTGGAGCTTTTTTTCAGGAATGGCAGACAAGTCTTGGATACCAAAAAAGTACCCCGGTAGTTGATCTGGTGCATGAGGTCAAAGCGCTTCATCTCGGTAAACTCACTGGGTGTCAGTTGTATGGCGCTGGCGTTGTTAATGACGATATCGATCCCTCCAAAATGGTCCACCGCCTGAGCTACCGCCGACTGGACTTCCGCTTCTTCCCGCACATCCACCTTTATTGCCAATGCCCGGCCACCGGCGGCTTCAATCTCCTCAGCAGCCGTGTAAATGGTGCCTTCCAGCTTGGGATGGGGCTCCGTTGTTTTTGCGGCAATGACGATGTTGGCACCTTGGGATGCCAGCTTCATAGCAATTGCCTTCCCGATACCACGTGAGGCCCCGGTGATGAAGGCGGTTTTATGTTGAAAGGTCATGGAGCAAATGTTTGACCTCAAGTTAAAGAAAGTTTGGTAGTTTCCCGGGTAAGAGTAGTCGTCCATTGGCTCCGGGGCAAAATACACCACTTTCAACCGGCAAACCTTGAGCTCCCCGAAGAGCCTTAGCTGGATCAAAATATTCACAACTACACCGAATGGTCCTTTAAGCCTCAGGTGAAATGCAAACAGACACCCTAATTTGTTCGTATATTATTAAAGTGCCGGGCTATTAACCTGGCAAAAAGTAATTACCATGGCAGGCATTTACCATAACTTTCCAATTCGTGCTTCCAGCAACAATGTGTTTGAAGCCATTTCGACACCGGAAGGACTGGACCGTTGGTGGACCAAATCCTCATCGGGTGTATGCGCTGAAGGTCAATTATTCACATTCGATTTTGGTCCGGACTATCAATGGTCGGCCATGGTTTCTGAATATATTCCAAATGAAGTGGTTGAATGGACCATGCAATTGGCAGATCAGGATTGGGCCGGAACCAAAGTGGGGTTCCATCTGAAACAAATTGATCAGGTTACCGAGGTCCGGTTTTACCATAACGGATGGAAATCCGAGAATGAGCATTTTCGCATCTCAAATTATTGCTGGGCTATGTATTTGAGAATACTAAAAAGGTATCTTGAATACGGTGAATCTGTGCCTTATGAAAAACGACTCAATACCTAAAAAATAGACATACTATGGCTGACAATCAATTGAAAGACGGGGACTATTGCAGGGTAATCGCCGGCACCCACAAAGGAAAATCCGGTTATGTCCGCGATATTAACACCAGCAAGACCGGACACATCACCATTACCGTTTTACAGGAAAACGGGGACCGGTTTAAGACGCTGGGGAGAAGTGTCGAAGTAATCAAATCAGAAAAAATATGACCATCATCGCTATCGCCGAATCCTTCCTGCAATTGGCCGGGCACGGAAAAGTAAAGGAGGCATTTGGCCAATATGTAGCACCTGACTTTATTCACCACAATCAATATTTTCAGGGCAGCCGTGAGGCATTATTATTAGCAATGGAAGATGCGCACCGAAACAGCCCGAATAAATCCATTGAGATCAAATATTCCTACCAGGATGGTGATACGGTGATAACGCACTCGCTGGTAATAAAACAGGATATTGAAATCGCTGTCGTCCATATATTTCGCTTTGCCGGGAATAAGATCAAAGAACTCTGGGACCTGGGCCAGGTTATCGATAAGCATTCACCCAATGAAAATGGCCTGTTCTGAATAAAAATAATGGTAGTGCTTAAAAATATTACCTCAAAAGTTACCCCTGGGAAATCATATTGCTGATCCGTTCCTGCATCCGGACCATTGACGTAATTGACCCTCGAAAATGGCGAATCCACAACGCCTGCTCCATTTTGGTTTGACCTACTTTTGAAGTCAATTCCAAACTTTTCATTATGACTGCATCAAAAAAATACACCATCCTCTTTTGGGCAACGACGGTGATCATTTTTATCATGGAGGGTTTGATCCCTGCATTCACCTCACAAACGGAACTGGCCAAGGAAGGAATCCGGCACCTGGGATATCCACTCTATTTTGGCAATGCCCTGGTGGTTTTTAAGGTGCTAGGGGCCCTGGTTCTGATCATCCCTTTCATACCGAAGCGCATCAAAGAGTGGGCATACGCCGGATTTTTCTTTGATTTTATCTTTGCCAGCATCAGTCACTTTGCCGTCGATGGCATGGATTTTCAATCCGTATTTCCGTTGTTCTTTCTGGCTTTCCTAATGGTGTCGTATTTTTCCTACCATCGATTAAATTCAGTCCAATAAATAAAACCAAAAAAGAACGCCAGCCACTGCAATTCAAGTGACTGGCGTATCTTAAAATCTGGTCGTATTATTTACTCATTGCAGAACAATCTGCTTGCTGAAGGTTTGCCCATCCTGGGTGACCGTCAGGATAAGGACCCCAGGTGCAGCCTTGTCCTTCAGGCTGATGGATTCGTTGAAGCGGCCATTAAAGGCAGGGATGGTCCTGGACCAGATGACCTTCAGATCCAGGTTATACAGGACCACATCTACCGGCCTGGCCGGTGCCGTGAAGCCGATCTCCACCTGGTCATTGGTCGGGTTCGGATAGGCTTTAAAATCCATTAAATCCAGGCTGTTGACTGCGGGTTCCGTTTTAGCCTCACTGGACAACTTGAACCGGACCGGCATATTGTAGATCACCGCCACATCCTTCCCTCGCTGCTTGCCGGGAATCCACCGGATTCCATCTTTTTGCATGCCTTGAAATACTGCCAACGCTGCTTCGCCGCAACCCCCGTCCAGATCACGCACGATCTCCAGGTCGGTCATCGAACCGTCTTTTTCGATCACAAACCGGATCACGGCCATCCCCTCGATGCCGCTTTTGCGGGCAGCTTCCGGGTATTTTACATGCTCAAATACGTAATTCATCAGCGTTTCTTTGGAACATTGGTCCCGCTCTTCTACGCTGGTCATCTCCTCGCATCCCGGAAAACGCGGATTTTCTTCAACCACTTTGAAGATCTCACGGGCACGATCCTTGGTTTGTTGCTGAACCACAGCATGGTCTTTCAGGAAGATTTCAATCACGGATTCTTTATTGTATTTCGATTGTGCTTGGTCGCCTTTGAGCACATTGACGCTCTCAATCAGGTCGGGTGTATAGGGCAGCTGATCCGCCGTTTGATGTTCATATTTTCCTACAACTTTCTCGCCTTTATAAACAACCATCAGGTAATCCTGACCTTTGTCCTTCGCTTTAATGGCAATATTGGACTGAGGTAGTTCTTTCGGATCACCTTTCTGTGCATAACCCACCACGACAAAATCCGCATTCGGTTTAGATGATGAAGGTAAGGTCTGATCTTTCTCCTTACTATTTTCCAACTTGTATTCAATGGTGAAAGACTGCCTGACATTGAGGGGCTTGCCTTCCAGCAGACCTGGCTGCCAGGGACCTACGTCCTCCACGACTTTCTTCACATCTTCCTGTATGGAGGCCGGGACCTGATCTCCATCCAGGTTTTCAAAATGGGCTTTTCCATCCACCCCGACATAATAAGTAACATTCACCACCCCACTCCATTCAGCAGCCCGCGCTGCTTTTGGGTAGGTAATGGTCTGATAGATTTTCTCCATCAGACGGGCTTTGGTACAATTGGCAGCCTGCTCGCCGGATTCGTTACAATTACTCAGTAATGGAGGACGGTCCAGTTTGCTGCCTTTATAGATTTCCTCCACCTGAGGAAAGGCTTCGGTCTGGTCCGTCAGCATAAACCGAATAGGGAGTTTGTATTCCACCCGTACCGGGGCTCCGCGTTGTTTGCCTGCTTCCCAGCGCAATCCATCTTCATTCATCTTTTGTACAACCCGCTTTCCTTCTTCGCCGGTACCACCGCCCATGTCCCGGATGACTTCAATGTCTGACAGGCTTCCATCTTTTTCTACGACAAACTGAACGACAACCATCCCCTGGATACCTGCATCACGGGCGGCCTGAGGATAGCGGATGTTCTCATAGATGTACTGCAGCAGTTTTTGCTTGGCGCAATTCTCACGGTCTTCGGAACTGCCTTCGGTACACCCAGGAAACATGGGATTTAGTTCGACCACTTTAAAAACTTCTTCTTCGGTAGGTCTAGGTGACCTCGGTTCCTTGTAATCTGTGTTCAGGTAGGTCGTCTTCAGGTAGATCTCAACGACTCCATTGGCGCCATCAGCACCAAATTTGTTGGTTGCCTGTTCTCCCTTAAGCACATTGATCTTTTCGATGGACTGCGGGTCAATCTTATTGTTATCGATGGACCGGGTACGGATTTCCTCTCCGGAACGGTAATGGATCAAATACAATGGAGCCACCGAATCCTGGGCCAGCAACAGGCCGGCCTGCAACCCGGTGTCCTTGATTTGGGGTCCGGATTTCGCCGCTACCAGCAGTACGGTAAGCAGCAAAGCCGGAACGACATACAGCAGCTTAAACCGGGCCGCCCAGCCGGAAGGTTTGCGTATCATCATGGTTATACGATTTTTTAATTGTGAATTAATGAAATGATTCGCCAGGGCAACCTGAAGTCCGGACGTAGACTGCCTCAGCAAGGTATGGCCATAAATTTTTACGTGGGTCGTCTGCAATACCGAGCGGTCAGCCAGGTATTCATGCAACGTGCGAATACTGCGACGGTAAAGGTAGATCAACGGACTGCACCACAGCAGCACCTGCATCACTTCCAGGATCAGAACATCCCAGCTATGCCGGTCACGAACGTGGGAAAGTTCGTGCTTGAGAATAAAATCACTTTCAATGCGCAGATGTTCAGCCTCCCGGGGCCAAAACACCCAGTGAAAGAACGAGAATGGCAGATGGGTTTTTGACATCTCAATCAGGGTATAATCCCGGTATTTTGTTTTGTCTCCCTTCCGGTACATCTGCAGGATCTGTGCTAATCCATAGACCAGCCGGCTGGCAAATACGGCCACGCCACTCCAATAAATAAGCAACAGGATGTCCTGCCAATGCCAGGCCGGATTTTGATCCGCAGGTATAACCTTAAAATAGGCCGGTACCTGGGTTACTGGTCCCAAAAGTTCCATCCCTGCCACGAACACCGGGTCCTGACTGGTCCAGGACCAGGAGGATAAGGGCAGCAGGAGGCCGGTCGCCAAAGTCGCCAACAGGTAATACCGGTTAAACCGGAAAAAGGTCTCCTTTCTCAAAAAGAAGAAATACACCAGGTAAAATACCGACCAGTAGAGGGACACTTCGAGTATAAATGCGAGCATGTGATGTCCAGTTTAAGTGGTGTTGATTAATCTTGTGATTCCGGCCCTTCCAGACCATCCAGTAATTGTTGTAATTCTTCCCAGTCCACCTGTTCCTCCTTCACCAGATAAGAAACCAACCGGTGCACCGAACCGTCAAAGTAGTCGCTGACCAATTGTTGCAATGATTTCCGGCGGTAATCATCCCGTGCAACACTGGGAAAATATTCATGCGTGCGTCCATAGGCTTTATGATCCACAAAACCCTTCTTTTCCAAGATGCGCACGATGGATGAAATGGTGCTATGGGGTGGCCTCGGTTCCCCGAGATGATCCAGAATATCGCTCACCGTGCAGCGCTCCAGGGTCCAGATCCACTGCATAACTTCTTCTTCAGCCGGAGTCAGTTTTTTCATACGTGATTATTGATTGGATTTAGATTGATGGATAAATTCTTTTAGGTAGCGGATACGCTCATTGGCATAGGTCGTGTATTCTACATTTACATCGGAGGTGGCCAGGTATTTCTGATACAGCTTCAATGCAATGGTTTTATCCTTGTAATACAAATCGCTCACCTGCGCTTTAAAAAACAGATACTTGGCTACCCCCGAGTAGGTATAAGCCTCTTCGTAATTTTGAATGGCTTCCTTCCATTTGTTTTCCTGCTTGCAAAGCAAACCCAGCTGGGCATAATAAAGGCCAATGTTGGGTGAAATGGATTTCTGAACGGCCTGCTCCAGGTGGAAAATGGCTTTGTCCGGATCCTCCTTGACCGTATAGGCCATACCCAGGTAATAATGGGTGTATTCCGTGTCGTCTTTCTCCAGCAGGTTTTCCAGGATATGGATGGCTTTGTCTACCGAATCAATCTGCAGATAGGCATAGCCAAACATCTTCTGATAATAAGGGTTCAGGTCCAGCCGTCCCCGCGTTCTTTCCAGAAGTTGTACCACCAGGGGATAGTCCCGCAAAGCATATTTGGATTTGGCGCGTTGCAACAGGACCTGCAAATTCATCGAATCGAGCTGGTAGGCCAGATAAAAAAGGCTGTCCGCTTCCTGCACCTGTTCGTTATTGGAAAATAAATTACCCAGGCTCAGGAGTACATCAATATCATCGGGATTGAGTGCGCGGGCCTGTGCATAATAATGAAAAGCATCAAGGATGATGCCTGCTTTCTCAGCGACCTGCCCACACAGTTTATAGTAGGTAGGATTTTCCGGATCCAGTCTGATCAGGCGGCGGTATTGAAGAAATGCTTTGGGATAATTCCATTCCTGCTCGTACAAACCTCCCAATTGCAACAGGGCGGCAGTCATGGCCGTATCCTGTCGGACCACCTTTTCATAATTCTCCTTGGCGGCTTTCCACTGGCCCAATTTATTTTGGCAATAGGCCATGCGGTAAAGGGTGGTGGTTTGGGTATCCGCCAGAGACTGATAATAGGTCAGCGCTGCCCGGAAGTCCTGCCGATCCATGGCCGCCTGACCCGGGTCTGACTGGGCCTGGACACCATACCACCAGCCAGTTATCAAAAAGGTGATCAATCCATACTTTCTCCTCATAGAACAATTGTACAACTAAATTTTCAATCAAACAACTAATTTATCACTTATGTAACGTAATTATACGTTGTTATGGATCCATGGTGCCTTTGGACCCTCCTCAAAGGCATGGTTGTGGCGAAAAATCCGTATCATGCAGGCGATTTTTTAACCCTCGGTATGGATACCACAGCGTCATCGGCAAAGCGGGTACATCTGCAAAAGTGTCCCATCTGCAAGCAAAGCTCATTACAGCTCCACCTGAATGTTCCCGATCATGCCAAATCCGGAGAGATCTTTGAGTTACTGCGCTGTTCCAAGTGCCAGCTGGTCCTCACACAGGATGCACCTGATGCTACAGCCATAGGTCCGTATTACGACTTCCCGGAGTACGTGTCCCACACCGATACCCAGCAGGGATTGTTTTTTCAATTGTATCATTGGGTGCGGTCCATCATGGTCCGCCGCAAGGCAAAGCTGGTCAGCCGCTGGAAAAAATCACCCGGGAAATTATTGGACTACGGCAGTGGTACCGGATTTTTTCTGCATCACATGGTCCAGGAAGGCTGGCATGGCATTGGTCTGGAGGTTAACGAAGGTGCACGCAATCACGCCCGCAGCAAATGGAACCTGGACGTCTACAGCCCGGATCGGCTGGATGACTTCAGAGAAGAATTTGATGTGATCACGCTGTGGCATGTGCTGGAACATATCCATACCCTGGATCAAACCATGACACATCTGATCCGGACGCTCAAACCCGGTGGCCTGCTCGTGATCGCAGTTCCTAATTACACCAGCTTCGATGCAAAGTACTACGGCAAGGACTGGGCTGCCTACGATGTACCCCGTCACTTGTGGCATTTTGCTCCGGCCTGTGTCGTCCGGCTGGCCCGAAATCTCACCTGTCTGACCAAAAAATCCATGCCGTTTGATGCGTTTTATGTCAGCTTATTGAGTGAAAAATATCGTCAGAGTGGTCTTCTTGGACGTTTACGCGCACCTGTGATCGCCGCTTTGTCCAATGTAAAGGCTATTTTTAATCCGACCAAAGCCAGTTCAGTCATTTACGTTTTCCAAAAACCTATGGTATGACAAAAATTGCATTCGGCTGTGACCATGCCGGTTATATTCTCAAGGCTCCCATCATTGCCCATCTTGTTGATGCAGGATATGAAGTCATGGACTTTGGCACCCACTCCGAATCGTCCGTGGATTATCCGGATTTTGCCCATCCGGTAGCGTATGCCGTGGAGGGTGGAGAAGCGGATTTGGGTATCCTCTGCTGTGGCAGTGGCAATGGTGTCGCCATCACTGCCAATAAGCACCAGGGCATCCGTGCTGCCTTATGCTGGTTGCCCGAGCTGGCTACACTGGCACGTGAACACAACAATGCCAACATCCTCTGTATGCCGGGACGATTCGTTTCGGGTGAAGAGGCGGTAACCATGGTAAAGGCATTCCTGGCGGCCTCTTTTGAAGGAGGACGCCATGCCCGCAGAGTCGGTAAAATGAGTTGTTGATCCGGAAAATTGCAAATTAAAATGCGGAATCGATTTATCCTGTTCCTGGTCCTGAGTGCCTCACTGGCCTGGAGCCAGCCCATCGTCACTCAAGATGCCAGCGTCGACGCGGCACAAACCATTACCGTAGACGACCTGCGGCGACGTCTGACCTATTTTGCTTCCGACGAAATGGAAGGTCGTGAATTGGGCACGGAGGCCAATCACCGCGCAGCACGCTACCTGGCCGATGAATTGCAAAAAATGGGAATCCAGCCCTATGCTCCTGGCAAAGGATATTTCCAGTCCATTCCTTTCTACGGTACCGACTGGACCGATTTGTACCTTTCGGTCAACGGTACCGGCTACCAGAACCTGGTCGATTATTATTCATTCATCCGACTCAACAGCCCACTGCCCCGCCTGCAGGATAACGAAGTCGTCTTTCTGGGTTACGGCATTGAGGATCCCAAGTACAGCGATTACAAAAAAGCCCAGGTGAAGGACAAAATCATCGTCATACTTTCCGGTGAACCAGTCGACCCGCAGGGTAACTCCCGGATAACCGGCACCAAAGAACGGTCAGCCTGGTCCAAAGCCATTCTCCGCAAACTCACCCTGGCTAAAAACAAAGGAGTTAAGGCAGTTCTTATCGTCGATGATCAAATCGAAAAGGACATAGCCGATAACAGCCGTCAACTCAAATCCAATGCCCTGAAGATGGGAGAACCGGAAAATCCCAATCTCCAATCCGACTATGCCAATCATCTGTACATTTCAGATGCCGTCTTTCAACAGCTGTCCGGGAAGCAGTCCGCTCAAGTCGCGAAAGCCAGAACCCGTATTGAAGAAAAAGGGAAGTCCCGGCCGGTCATCCTGAAAGCCGATATTACCCTCGCACAAAATTTTGCCGAAAAAGAATATCCTTTTGAAAATGTGCTGGGCTACATCGAAGGATCCGATCCAAAGCTTAAAGACGAGTTGGTGATCGTTTCTGCACATTTTGACCACATCGGGCGTAATGGTGACGTCATCTTTAATGGTGCCGATGACAATGGCTCCGGCAGTTGTACAGTCCTGGAGATAGCTGAAGCATTCCACGCTGCCCAGCTTGCCGGCCACGGGCCACGCCGAAGTGTGCTTTGCCTGTGGGTTACCGGTGAAGAGAAAGGGCTGCTGGGGTCACGGTATTATACAGAACACCCGGTATTTCCACTGGAAAATACCGTTGCCGATGTCAACATCGATATGGTCGGTCGGGTGGATGCCAAATACAAGGACAACCCTGACTACATCTACGTCATTGGTTCCGACCGCTTAAGCACCGCCCTGCACCAGATCAATGAGGACGCCAATGCAAAATACACGCAACTGACCCTGGACTATACCTACAATGCCGACGATGACCCGAACCGGTTTTATTACCGCAGCGACCATTACAATTTCGCACGTAAAGGCATTCCGGCTATTTTCTTTTTTAATGGAACGCATCCCGACTACCACCGGCCAAGTGATACGGTGGATAAGATTAATTTCGTGAAAATGCAAAAGGTGGCTACGTTGATCTTTCACACTGCGTGGGAACTGGCAAATCGCGATCAACGGATTCAGGTGGATGTGCAGGGGAGGAACTGAAAAAATCTCGGAATAAAAACGGAATACTGACATAACGTCATAAAAAAAGCGAGATCGGCCCTTACCCCCCAGTGGACCGATCTCTAATAAAGCTTTTCTTCTCTATTGAAAGATGCTTTACGAGTCTTCATTATGCAGATACCTTGCCAAACTTGTCCGGAAATTCGTGGTCCGGAACACTTTTTTTCACATAGCATGTTTAGCTATGTATAACCATATGATATTGAAAAAGGTGTTTGATTTGGAGTCAAAAATATTTTTTCAGATTCGTTCGGTACCAAAAACAGGTACCAATCTGACCCTTTTTTGACCAGCATTGGAAGTATTGCACCCATAAGACTGTAATGAAGACATGGGTCACCTTGTCAATATGGCACAATCCGGCATGATGGCATATCTTTTGACCCACGCCTAATTGGAAATAAAAAATATAAGCTTATGCAAACGGGTAAGATCTCAGTTCAAACCGAAAACATCTTTCCGATAATCAAGAAGTTCCTCTATTCCGATCATGAAATATTTCTTCGTGAGCTCATCTCCAATGCAGTTGATGCCACCAATAAATTAAAAGTGCTGGCCTCACGCGGCGACTTTGCCGGAGAGCTGGGCGATCTGACGATCCAGATCTCTCTGGATACGGAGGCAAAAACCCTGACCATCTCCGACCGCGGTATTGGTATGACCGCGGCTGAGGTTGAGAAGTACCTCAACCAGGTGGCATTCTCCAGTGCCCAGGAGTTCCTGGAAAAATATAAGGACGAAAACATCATCGGCCATTTTGGCCTGGGATTCTATTCCGCATTTATGGTGTCAAAGCAAGTGGACGTCCGCACGCGCTCTTACCAGGATGGGGCAACCGGAGTGACCTGGTCCTGCACCGGTGAACCGGAATATACCCTGGACGAGAACGATAAGACTGACCGGGGAACCGATATCGTTCTGCATATTGCAGATGACAGTGTAGAGTTCCTGGAGCAGTCGCGCATTGAAGATCTGTTGCAGAAATATTGCAAGTTTCTGCCCGTGCCCATCCAGTTTGGCACCCGTACCGAAACGAACATGGAAGGTGAGGGCGACGATGCCAAGGAGGTTAAGGAAGAATTGCCGAACATCATTAATGATACGCCGCCACTCTGGAAAAAACAACCTTCGGACCTGACCGATGAGGATTACAAGTCCTTCTACGAGGTGCTATATCCCTTCACGCCGGAACCGATGTTCTGGATTCACCTGAATATCGACTATCCGTTCAATCTTACAGGGATCCTTTACTTCCCTAAACTGAACAATACCTTTGAGGTCCAGAAGAACAAAATACAGCTTTACTCCAATCAGGTTTATGTGACCGATGAGGTGAAAGAAATCGTACCGGAGTTCCTGACCTTATTGCACGGTGTGATCGACTCACCGGATATTCCATTAAACGTATCCAGAAGTTATCTGCAGAGTGATGCCAACGTCAAGAAGATCAACAGCTACATCACCAAGAAGGTAGCTGAGAAACTGCAGGAATTGTTCAATAAAGACCGGGAATCCTTCGAAAACAAATGGGATGATATCGGGATGTTCGTTAAATACGGAATCATCTCCGATGAGAAGTTCTATGAAAAAGCGATCAAATTCGCCCTGTTGAAAAATGTGGATGGCAAAGCCTACACCATCGATGAATACAAAGCGCACATCAAGGATCTGCAAACCGACAAACACGACAAACTCATTTGCCTGTACACGCCAGACAAAACCGGTTTTGACTCCTACCTGAAAGCCGCGCGTTCAAAAGGTTATGACGTATTGCTGATGAATCAGATCATCGACAATCACTACATGCAGCATCTGGAGTACAAACTCAATGATCTGACGTTCGTACGCGTCGACTCCGACACCCTGGATAATCTGATCCAGAAAGATGAAAAGCAAGAATCGGTACTCTCTGAAAAACAACAGGAGAAAGTGAAGGAACTCTTTGAAACAGCCCTGGGTGATGCCAAAAACAAGATCCAGCTGAAAGCGCTGTCACCGGAGGATCATCCGGTTGTGATTACGCGCCCGGAGTTCATGCGGAGAATGCAGGAAATGCAGGCCCTCCAGGGTATGGGCGGATTTGGCGACCGGGATGATTTTTACCAGGTGGTAGTCAATACCAATCATCCGCTGGTGGCCGACAAGCTGCTCAAGATGAAAAGCGAGGAGAAAAAAGAAACCTTTGCCAATTACCTGTACAATCTCGCCCGGCTTAATCAGAATATGCTTAAGGGGGAAGAGCTGACCCGTTTTATTGAAAACTCCCTGGAGTTTATGAAATAGGCAGGGGGGAAAGGTAAAAGGGTATCAGGGGTTCCAGAAGTATCAGAAGTATCAGAAGTATCTGAGGTGAAACACTGTAACCCTATGGCTTCAGCCTGGGGAACCTAGCATGGAGCATAGAGCATGGAGCATGGGGGTAAAAGGTAGGATCGCATCCAAAGGCATAACACCCTATAACCCCGTGGCTTCAGCCCGGGGACTAGCATGGAGGCTGGAGCATGGAGGGAAAGGCATCAGAAGTATCAGAGGCATCAGATGTGAAACTCCAGTAGTCCCACAGTTTCTGTCTGGGGATCTCATCCAAAGGCATAACACCCTATAACCCCGTGGCTTCAGCCTGGGGAAACTAGCATGGAGCATGGAGGGAAAGGTAAAAAAGGTATCAGGAGTATCAGAGGCATCAGATGTGAAACTCCAGTAGTCCCACAGTTTCTGTCTGGGGACAGCATCCAAAGGCATAACACCCTATAACCCCGTGGCTTTAGCCCGGGGACTAGCATGGAGGTTGGAGCATGGGTGGAAAGGTATCAGAAGTATCAGAGGTATCAGAGGTGAAACTCCAGTAGTCCCACAGTTTCTGTCTGGGGACAGCATCCAAAGGCATAACTCCCTATAACCCCGTGGCTTCAGCCTGGGGAACCTAGCATGGAGCATGGAGCATGGGGGGAAAGGTATAAAAGGTATCAGAAGTATCAGAGGTGAAACTCCAGTAGTCCCACAGTTTCTGTCTGGGGACAGCATCCAAAGGCATAACAACCTATAACCCCACGGCTTCAGCCTGGGGATCAAATAAATACAGCTTCCGGATAGGGGGGCAAATATTTAGCCGGTATCCTTGGAGTAAATCATTTAATAGTTGATGCTAAACCTTAATCGTATGAGAAAGCCTGTTTTATTTACGATCCTGCTTTTTACTGCTTCACTGGTATCTGCTCAAACAGAAACTTTATTCCACAACATGCGTCTGAATGGCGGCTTTGGTGCTGTGCTTTTTGAATCCAGCAAGATCAATGGCGACTACCGGCCATCCATGGGCGGTGGAGGGGGACTGGTCTTTAATGAACTGTTTCTCGGATGGTATGGCCTGGGCAGCACCGATTACCAGGCTCTGCTGGATGGCGACCAACCGGAGCTGGAAATCGCCCATGGTGGGTTTTGGATTGGGTATATGTATCCAACCAAAAAACTGGTCCATGCTTATGGAAGCATGAAAATAGGCTGGGGCGGCCTCGGTATTAATCTGCAGGATGAATTTGATCATTGGCACCGGAATGTTGACGGCTTGTTTGTACTGACTCCGGAAGCCGGTGTCGAACTCAATGTAGCCCGGTGGTTCCGGATCTCAGCCGGAGCCAGCTATCGCATCGTGGATGGCGTGCGCACCGACGGCTACACCAACAGTGATTTCAGCGGACTGAACGCATCCATTGGTTTGCGCTTCGGCTGGTTTGGGAGATAGGACCAGGCACCAGGGCGTCAGGAATTCGAGGTGTCAGGGTATCCGGAATTCCGGTGTTTCAGATGTTATCAGCAAATTTCAGATGCGTGACGATGTATTCCAGCTGTTGCATGAAATCCCGTTTCTGTTTCCCGGGCGCATAGACGAAGGCATCGATAAGAATTAACCGGTTGCGCTGCGGATCCTTGATCAGGTAGGCGAAAAACGGACCACCCATGTAGTCGTATTTCATCTCCCAGATTCCCCGCGCCTCCAGGGTATAAGCCTTGTCGATGTCTTTCTTGTAGACATACATGGGCAGGTCCACATCGTTGATCAGCATGTAAGATCCCGGTGTGTTGGTTGTGATGTACTTGCGTGTCACCTCATCACACAATGCTTTGATCCCTTCTTTACTTAACTGCTCCTCATCGGTGTATTTGACGGTATGGATGAGCAGTGAGCTGGTCAGGTCGGACAAGTCCCGGCGTACCCAGAGGGTGGTCGAATCCTCAATGGCCTTTTTGTAATCGGCCGGAATATCCAGCTGGATGCCGAACTTTTCGGTGATCAGTCCATTGATGACGTTATTGTCACCGGAGAGGTAGGTTTTTGCCCGGATCTGGCTTTCATCAAAAGAATGGATGCGCTGGGCTATCCCGTTGAAGCTGCCGGCAATGTTATTGATCAGCTCATCCTTGCCGTAGCCCAGAACATAGAAGATGATCTGTCCACGGGCCCATTTGTCACGACCCACTTTATTGGAAAATCCGGGGTCGGTCTTAGCTCTTACCACAATTTCGTCGCCAAGATCAGCGATCACCTGTTTGGTTGCTTGTGAAGCGGTGTCACTGAGGTCGGCCAGATAAACATAGGTGCGTAATTCACGACGTACCGACTCGATGCTGACCTGGGCAGGTGTGTAATAACGGACATCGAACAATGGCTCCGGCTGTGGCATCATCGGGTAAGCACCTTCATAAAGGTACCGGAATGTATCGCCGATCATGCCGTCCCAAAGGTCCTGATCCGCGATCACGGTCAATTGATTGGTCGACCCGATGGCGGTCGGGATATTCTTCAGTTTCTCGGCGAGATTTCCCCCGCAACTGCTCCAGATGATCCCCGCCAGAATGAATACGTGAAGAAAATATTTATGCTTGAATAATGACATGCTGGTATTTATCAATATAGATGCTTCCCGCCAAATGGATGGTGTGTCAGAACAAGTCCTGGATCAGCATTTCTTCGGTCACACCTTCTGCTTCCGCCTTATAATTCCGCACGATGCGGTGCCTTAACACATATTTGGCGATGGCGCGGACATCGTCCATATCGGGTGCATATTTTCCGCGGATGGCGGCATGGCATTTGGCTCCAAGTACAAGATATTGGGACGCACGCGGACCTGCACCCCAGGCCAGATAGTTGTTCACCTTTTCACTGGCCATTTTGGTTTGCGGACGGGTTCGGGTTGCCATCTTGACAGCATATTCCAGCACATTATCCGGAACCGGGATCTTCCTTATCAGGTTTTGAAAAAACAAGATCTCTTCGGCATCCATAATGCTCTTCAGTGAATAGTTCTGGATGACCGTCGTCTCCTTCACCACCTTGATTTCTTCTTCATAGGATGGATAATCCAGAGGAATATTGAACATGAACCGGTCAAGCTGCGCTTCCGGCAGCGGATAAGTTCCTTCCTGTTCGATCGGGTTCTGTGTAGCCAGTACAAAAAATGGTTTGGGAAGCAGATGCCGCTGACCGCTGACCGTCACCACCCTTTCCTGCATCGCTTCAAGCAATGCTGCCTGGGTCTTCGGCGGGGTACGGTTGATCTCATCCGCGAGGACAATGTTGGCAAAAAGGGGCCCCTTATTGAAGCGGAAATGCCTCGACTCATCGAGGATTTCTGATCCGGTGATGTCGGAAGGCATCAGGTCCGGCGTAAACTGGATCCGTTTGAACTCCAGATCCAGCGCATCGGCAATGGTGTGCACCAGCAAGGTTTTAGCCAACCCCGGTACACCGACCAGTAAGCTGTGGCCATTACTGAATAAGGATATGATTACCGCCTGAACCACTTCATCCTGACCGATGATCACCTTACCTACTTCCGATTTGATCTCATGGTATTTACGGGCTAATGCATCCACCGCCTGCACATCCGATTGTATCTGCTCCGACATATATTTGGATTTGAAAAAGTAAAAATAGAAAATATACCCTGTTTGGGATCAAAATCCCAGCTAGTGAAACGACAGAAGGACCCCTTATGTTTTCAGGATCAATCATTCATTTGCCGAAATACAGCCCCACTGAAACGAATCGACGGGTGCAAATGCCTGGCGGTAGGAATAATGCCACCACTCGGTACGAATTCCGCCAAATCCTGCGGCGGTCATCCACCGGTCCAGTAAATGTCTGCGCTCCCGGACACCTTGTGTCAGTCCACTGAAATCCCGATGCGCCTCCGGGCCAAAATGATCGAAATCGGATCCCAGATCCAGCAGATTTCCGGCAGCATCCGTCAATCCCAGGTCAACAGCCAGGCCGCGGCTGTGCATGGAGCCTCTGGAAGGTGGTGTTACATAAGACGCGTTCGGAAATGCTTCCCACAACACCTGTTGGGCCTGTATTGGCCGGTAACAATCCCAGAGCACCATCCCCAGGCCCCGTGCATTCAGAGAGTCCTTTAGCGAAAGCAAAGCTTCCCCGGCAGCCTTCTTCAACAAACAGCGTCCGCATGGATAAATAGTTCGATGTACAAAATTATGATCACCGGCATAACGGAGATCCAAAAAATAGGGTGGCTGGTCCGGGATCTCAACCCATTGAGATGTATCGTAATCGAATACCACTCGTACCGGCTGATCCATTTCAGAATAGGTATCCGGATCGAGGCTGTCCGGCAACGGTTCAATAACCTCAGGGACACGGGTGGCGCTTTGGTGGCAGGCTACCAGCAAAATCAAACCCAACAGCGGCGGAACGATCTTTCCTGCCAAACTGGAACGGTGAACTCTCAAGACGTTCCTTTACCAATCTGCTCTAAAAATTCCACCTCCGTCCAGATCGTTACGGTACCCAGAGCCTGTGCCTTGGTCAGTTTGGACCCGGCATTTTCACCGACGACCAGGATGTCCAGGTTACCGCTTACCGCACTGATGTTTTTTGCCCCGGCGGCGGCGGCCATAACCTGTGCTTCAGTCCGGGACATATGCTCCAGCGATCCGGTGAATAAGATGGTCTTCCCTGCCAGCGGGGCATCCGTGGCTACCACCTTGGCACGATCCTGCCCGGTCTGGGTAAAATTGACCCCTAAGGCCTCCATCTCCTCCAGCATACGGATATTGTCCGGCTGCTTGAAGAAGGCGATTATATTTTGTGAGACCACCGGTCCCACGTCTTTAATAGCCACAAAGCGGTCGAAGTCCCAATCTTTCAGTTCCAGCACGTGACCGACTTCCGCAGCGATCAACTCAGAGACCCTTTTCCCCAGATGGTGGATACTGAGACTGTGCAATAAGCGTTTGATGGGATTCTTTTTGGCTTTTTCCACTGCCTCTCGGAGGTTCTCAGCCGATTTTTTACCAAACCCTTCGAGCCCGGCAATCTTATCATAGTCCAGTCGATAAATATCCGCCAGGTTATGTAGCCATCCCAGAGCATAAAAGCGCTCTACATTGGCGCGACCAAAGCCCTCGATATCCATGGCATCTTTGGAAACATGATGGATCATCCGCTGCAGGACCTGGGCCTCACATTGGTAATTGACACAGCGCCAGGCGGCTTCCTCCGGTTCGCGGAAGAGCGGATGGTGACACACCGGACAATTTTTGGGAAACTCTATAACCTTTTCATTGCCGGTACGCAGCTCTTCCAGAGGCTTGACGATATAGGGAATTACATCCCCGGCACGTTCGACGAGTACTTTGTCGCCCAGGCGGATATCTCTGGAACGGATAAAATCTTCGTTGTGCAGCGAGACCGAAGACACGGTAACCCCGGCCAACTGGACCGGTTCAATCTTTGCTACCGGCGTGATCGAACCGATCTTGCCGACCTGAAAATCGACGTGCAACAACGTACTGGTAGCCTGCTTGGCCTTAAATTTAAAAGCAATGGCCCAGCGGGGGTGATGGCTGGTATACCCTGCCCGTTCCTGCATCTCCAGGCTGTTTACTTTAATGACCATACCATCGATCTCATAGGGATAGGACTCCCGCCTCGCTTCCCAATCGAAACAATACTGAATGACATCCTCAATGTTGCGGCATACCCGGGTGACATCTACAGGAACCCGAAAGCCCAGTAACCCCAAAAAGTCCATATTGGCGGCATGGGAGCCATGGTCATCGGTAACAATGCGGCCATTGGCATCTTCGGCATATCCCAACTGGTAGATGAACGCATCGATGGAACGCGCCGCTGTCTCACGTGGATCCTTGGTGCGCAGACCTCCGGTGGCTGTGTTGCGTGGATTGGCAAAAAGCGGTAATCCCTCGGCTTCCCGCTCCGCATTTATTTTCCTGAATTTTTCCTTGGCGATCAGTGCTTCTCCGCGAAGCTCGGCCCGATAGATCCCATGAATTTTAAAATCAGCCTTGAGAGGGATCGAACGTATCGTCCTGATGTTATTGGTGATTTCCTCCCCTTCTACCCCATTGCCCCGGGTGGCAGCCCGCACCAGGAAATCGTTTTCGTATACAACCGCAATGCTACCTCCGTCAAATTTGGGCTCCACGGAATATTCCACCTCGGCGTCCGCCGGCAGGAAGTTCAGTTTTTTCACCTGCTCATCGAAGCTCCGCAAATCCTCTGCATTGTAGGAATTATCCAGCGAGAGCATGGGTCGCAGATGAGCTACCGTTCGAAACAGATCCGTCAAATCACTGGACACGCGCTGGGTGGGTGAATCCGGTTGTTTCCACGAAGGATGCGCAGCCTCGAGTGATTCCAGCTGTTTGTACAATTGATCGTATTCGAAGTCACTGATAACCGGATCATTGAGGACATAATACCGCCATTCGTGGTAGCGGAGCGCATCTCCCAGTTGAATCAAATGTGCTTCCGATGGCTGGACAGGATGCGCCAGCCATTGTTTGGACAGGTCAAAATACTGCCGCTGAATTTCAGGGGAATACGGTTGATTGGTCATGCTTTTAGAGTTTGAGGATCTTTTGAGTTGCCAGCGCACCGTGCATGGATATCCGGATCCAGTATACCCCCGAAGGAATTTCACCCAGATCGAGGGGATTGTTCCAAATGCCCCTGCGAAGCACGCGGCCGGATTGATCATAGAGCAGGAATGCTCCTGCTGTGGGGCCTTTGGTGTACAAATATCGCTGTACCGGGTTGGGATAAAATTGGAGGTTCGCTTCAGTCACAGAACGGATGGCCGAAGTGGCATCCTCGCTGATGCTGAGATGGCTGGATGCTGCGCCGTCCCCGGAATCACTACCGCTCAGATTGGCACCGACCCCTGCGGTATAAAAAGTCACCCCGCCGGTCCCGGCGGAAGGCGCGGTCCAATCGGTCACGAAAATGCTGCTGGCGCTGAGACCTTTGTGCTCGGCATAGGTGTGCATGGTCCGGGTAGAAGAAGCGATCCGTACATTGTCCGCCGGATGGATCCAGGCACCGGCATCGGTCAGTGAAGTGTCGATGATGCTTACCATCTGAAAACCATAGGCTACCGGTACGCCCAGCTTACGCTCGATCTCCACCGTAATCCGGTAGGTACTATCCGGGCGATAGGTTGTTCTGATATTTCCGAACGTATCGGTAACTGCGATGGACAGTGTGACCTGCAGGGCACTGCTGTTGTGACAGGTCTGGCAGGTTGCCGTTTCCCCTGGTGCGCCCGTATTACCGGAATTGGCGTCGAATGCACGGCCTTGTGAATTGCCCAGGTAAAGTAATACCAGCAGGATCAAAAAAGCTGCCCCTTGCCAGCGTTTGGGTGTAAAACTCATAGGATGCTCTTTTCAGGCACAAAACCTTTAATACCTTTAAAATGATTGTATATGAACGCTAAATCTTTTTCTGCATTATCACCGGGCCAGAAAGGCTCGGAAAATTGCATTTCTTTCCGGATCGCATCTATGCGCACCATCACGATGGGTACTCCGGCTCCTCTGGCAATATAATAGAATCCGGTCTTAAATTTATCGACCTGCTCACGGGTTCCTTCCGGTGCCACAGCGAGTGAAAAATGGTCGTTTTTATTGAATACATCTATGATCGCCTGTACCATATTGTTGTGCTGACTACGATCGACCGGGTGGCCTCCCAGCCAGTAGAAAATGAACCCAAACGGCGGTTTGAACAAGCTGTCCTTGCCGATAAAATTGGACCGGATGCCACGCTCGGAGCGTACCAGCACGCCTAGAAAGAAGTCTTTATAGGATGTGTGCGGAGCTACCGCATAAATAACTTTTTTTAATGCACGTGTATCGTACCCCGATGACTTCCATCCCCACCATTTTAAAATCACCCCGCTTAACTTCTGAAACATGATCTTGTCCGTGCTTTAAAGTTTGGCTAATTTAACCCAAATCTTGCATTAGAACAGTTGCATGAATTCCGAATAACTCTTGAATTGACACACCAATCCGAACAACCCTAACCTACAAGCAAATTGAATTGATCCATCTAAACGCAATCACATGTCCATCAGGATGAAAAGATCCATTTTAGTCCGCTCTGAAAACCGGGATGACTTTGGTTTCAGCAGCAAGGTAACCGGAGACAAACACCGGCTGATCAATAAGGATGGCTCATTCAACATCCGGCGTAAGGGTAAAAAGACCCGTGATGTATACCACTGGCTTGTTCACATGAAGTGGGGTAGATTTCTTATCCTGGCTTTTACCATGTTCGTTTTTATCAATCTGGTACTTGCTCTGGCCTTTCTATGGATCGGGATCGATCAGATCCAGGGTACGCATCCCGGGACGTTCATGAACAATCTTCGTCAGGCATTCTTTTTCAGTATACAGACCTTTACGACAGTTGGATATGGTGTGCTGAGCCCGGAAGGCATCGGAGCCAACTGGCTGGCAGCCTTGTCCGGATTTCTCGGTCTGTTCAGCTTCTCCATCTTCACCGGTCTGTCGTTTGTCCGGTTTTCAAGACCACAGACACGGATACGCTTTAGCCGGAATATGCTGGTCAACTACGAGGAGGAAGTGCCCCGGCTGTTATTCCGCATGGTCAATCTGCGCCGTAATAAATTATTTAATGTGGAAGCGAACATGATCATTTCCTGGATTGCCCAGGAAGCAGGTGAACAAGCCAAAAGGCGATTTGCAGCACTGGACCTTGTCCGGGACCGGGTGATCATGTTTCCGGCAAATTGGACGCTGGTGCATTACATTGATGAAAACAGCCCCTTATTCGCAAAGTCCAGGGAACAATTGATAGCCAGTCATGCCGAGATCATGATCACCACGCGTGCATTCGATGAAACGTATGCCCAGGAAGTTCATTCCAATTATTCCTACACGGCCGATGAGCTGGTCTGGGGTGCCCAGTTTGAATTGATGTACGAGCCGACTTCCGAGGGAACCATCCTGAATATTGACCGCATCGATGCCTTCGTACAGCCAGGATAAACTTTTTAATTAAAACTACATCGTGCCATTAAACCTTCCATTGCAAAGTATGTCTAACCCTAAAATAAGGATCTGTTGACGACCCTGAGTGACGACCAAATTATTACAATGATCTGCCATGACGGGCAAATCGAACGAGGGTTCCGGGGACTGGTCCAGAAATATCAGGAGCGGATCTATTACCAGATACGGCGGATCGTTCCTGATCACGACGATGCCAATGATGTGACACAGAATACGTTTATGAAAGTTTACCGCGCTATACATCAGTTTGAAGGTAAAAGTTCGCTGTATACCTGGATGTACCGGATAGCAACAAACGAGGCGCTGACTTTTCAAAAGCGTAAACAGCCAACATTGGATGTAGATGCAGCGGTCGGGGTCGCCCAGATGGCCACTCACGGCACATATTACGACGGCGAGTCCATCGACCGGCAGTTGAAGGCTGCCATCGACACCTTGCCGGAGAAGCAAAAAATGGTTTTCTGTATGCGGTATTACGATGAAATGCCTTATCAGGAAATGGCCACTACATTAGGCACTTCCGAGGGAGCCCTGAAGGCATCTTATCATCACGCCGTGAAAAAGATTGAATCCTTTATCAAACAAGCGAGCCTGTAGCCATGACAAAGTATAAATCCGACATCATTAAGGAACTGGAACAGATTAGCCCACTGCTGGCCGATCTGAAAAAGAGGCAGGCTGATCAGCACCCGGAGGTGCCGGCCGGTTATTTCTCAGGTCTGGAACAGGATATCCTGCAGCGCGTGGCTTCAGCATCCGGTCCAAAGCATTCAACACGTATCCTTCACCTTGTTCGTAGAAGATGGGTGCAAATCGCCGCCGCAGTCATCCTGGTGACCGGTGCCGCCTGGTGGTCGCTGCGCCCATCCAATACACCTGTTAACCCATTAGCCGCGGAGGTGCCACCACCGGACATCATCCTCCATTATCTGGAACAGGAAATCGGCGCCCTGGATGAAGAGGACTTTGCTCAGGTGCTGGATAATGATGATGTACAGGAACTGAATACACCGGATATACCTGTGGATGATATCCGGAATTATCTGGAAAACGAAGCGATAAATATTGAAGATATTCTCTAAAACTACTTCTGATATGAAACAATTAAGATGGATCTTTCTGGGTTCCATGATGCTGATGACTACAATACTGGCAGCACAGAAGGCTGCGGCGGGGGATCGAATCGACTCTTACCGTATTGCTTTTTTTACGGAGAAGTTGCAACTCACCCCCGAGGAATCTCAAGTCTTCTGGCCGATATACAACCGGTACCGCGACGCCACCCGTCAATTGCGTATGCCGGTCCGAAAACAGGATCTGGCGTTAATCTCTGACACCGAAGCTGAGCAGATGATCGAAGAATGGTTTGACAATGACGCCAAGGAGCTGGAATTGAAGCGCAAACTCTATGCAGACCTGAAAAAGAGTATTCCTGCTCGAAAAGCAGCGATGGTATTTGTGGTCGAACGGGACTTTAATGCCAAGCTGCTCCAGGCTGTGCGGAACCGCAACGATTGAATTTAGAATTTGTCCTATTTGAAGGTTTAGTAGGAGGCCGTCCCTTTTCTGGACGGCCTTTTTTATTGGTTCCCATTTTTTTCCCGTAGTACCTTTGCGGCCAGTATGAACCAACAGACGCATTTTAAGGCTCATCTGGCTCTCATCGCGGTAGCGATCATTTACGGAGGTAATTTTATCGTCGCCAGGGATGTGATGACCCGCGAGTTCCTGCATCCGTTCGTTTTCATTCTCCTGCGGGTTGCTTTTGCCGCACTTCTCTTCTGGATAACGGATCTGATGTGGGTGCCACAACGCATGCCGAGACACCGGATACCCTATCTGCTGCTCGTTTCCCTTTTTGGAGTTGGTATCAATCAACTTTGTTTTTTTGCCGGACTCAAAGCGACCACTCCGATCAATGCCAGCATCGTCATGACCTCCTCACCCATTATTGTTCTGCTAACATCTGTCCTTATGCGGCGGGAGCATCTGACCCCTTTGAAAATAGCCGGTATGGTGATCGGCGCTGCCGGCGCCATCCTCCTGATCACCCGTGGCAGCTGGAATATCCGCTTCGAATCCTGGGGAGACCTGCTGATCCTGATCAATGCCACCAGTTACGGCATCTATCTGGTACTGGTCAAAGAAATGATGCACCGGTACCCGGCCGTGACAGTTATCAAATGGGTGTTTACCCTGGGCCTCATCTGGGTCATCCCATTCGGCATGGCATACCTTCCGGAAACGGATTGGGCTTCAATCCCGGTGGACGCCTGGCTGGGGATAGCCTACGTTCTGTTGGGTACCACCTATCTAGCCTACCTGCTTAATGGCTATGCGTTAAAATTTGTGCCTTCCTCCACGGTTGGAATATACATCTACCTGCAGCCATTTATAGCCGCTATTCTGGCCACCGGACTGGGTATCGAAAAACTTACCGGTTATAAATTAGTAGCCGGAGCCCTCATTTTCGCCGGTGTATTCCTGGTAAGCATCCTGAGAATACCTGAAAAAAGTTAAATTCTGCCAATTACGTGTTAATTTAGACTTTAACACTCCTGAACTGATTTCAATTAGGAAAATAAGTACATGTGTTATGCTGTGGGGTAGAGTGAATTAGAAATGGTAAGTATTACAAATCAAATAAATTAAATGTATATCTATTTATATGTCAAGCTATTAATTGAGATTAGAAAAAGTGATAATACCTTTTTTAGCTGACAAAAACATCGCCGGACGCGTACTCTTTTTGAAATGTTATTGTGTATATTTACCCTCGCTTTATATTTATAATCCCTAAAGCAGTAATGGAACAACGAACTAAACTCAACGAAGCCATCATCGAATTGGTCCACCAGTTCGAGTCCAATGATCCCCGTGGAGAGATAAGGTTTCTGGGTGAAGAACGTATACTTGATATCATCAGCTATTACGAGCAGGATGAGCAATGGGAGAAAGCCATGGAAGTGGTTGAGATCGCCATAGGAAAGCACAAATATCAAGTAGAGTTTTACCTGGCAAAAGGACGGTTGTTGTTAAGGATGGGAGACCTCGAGGAAGCTAACCAAATCCTGAGGAAAGCCGAATCATTGGCACCTACAGAAATTGAAATTGTCATTCTTCGCTCCCTGATCCTGTGTGAACAGGAACAGTACGAAGACGCGTTACAACAACTGCAAGACTACAAAGTGATCGCTGACAGTCCGCAACACACCCGTTTGCTGATCTGTGAAGCGTATGTTTATGAGCACATGAAAGATTTTGACTTCATGTTCTTCACTTTGAAAGAAGCCTTAGCTCAGGACCCAAGGAATATCGAGGCGTTGGAAAAAATGTGGGTCAGTGTAGAGCTGTCCAAGCGCTACGAAGAAAGTCTTGTTTTTCACCGGCAGTTGATCGACATCGATCCCTATTCCCAGCACGCCTGGTATAATCTGGGTCATGCCTACACCTGCCTGGGTGAATATCCGGAGGCGATCAATGCATTGGAATATGCTTTCCTGATCGATGACCGTTTTGAAATAGCTTACCGCGACTGTGTGGAACTGTACATTCAGATCCAGGAGTACCACAAAGCCATCTCGCTCTTTCACGAGATCATCAGCAAATTTGGCGTAGAGGTAGAAACCCTGGTACAACTCAGTGAATGTCATATCCATCTGAAACAGTATCATAAAGCCAAGAAGATCCTCATGAAGGCCGCCAAAATGGATCCTTTCAATGACGAGATCTTCTACTTTCTTGGATTGTGTTTTATCAATGAAGAAAAGTGGCATTATGCACTGAATGCACTGTCCCGGGCTACGGATATCGAAGACAGCCGGGAAGAATACCAGGTGCAACTGGCCTTCTGCTACTGGAAAACCGGTAACCTGAGAAAAGCTTCCAAGCACTTCAAGGAAGCCATTCGCATCACGCCCGAGGATACCTCCAATTGGGTTGAATACCTGGATTTCCTGGTACACACCAATCAACTGGAGAACGCCATGAAGACCCTGAATAAAGCAGAAAACTTCACCGTGGATACGGACCTCACCTACATCCGGGGCGCCATACATCTATTGACAGGCGATCGCAAGGAAGGTATTCATCTGTTGGAATCTGCCTTACAGGAAGATGTGACCAACCATGAAGTTGTCTTTCGTTTTAATGACGAACTACGGCACGACAAGGAAGTAAGCAGTATGTTCCGCTACTACCTGGAGGAACATAAGAAATAAACCGAACCAACTGTTAAGAAAAAATTTGTGACAGGAAGTGGAGATCCCGCTTCCTGTTTTTTTTGTCTGAAGTTCGGGTAAGTAACGGTCTTGTCCGGCAAGGTTCAGGCGTGCAAATCCGCTGGAACTAGATGCTGGCAGGAATTTTACTGGCTGCATACATGGCGGCCCCGATGATTCCGGCATCATTCCGTAGCAAGGCATCTGTGATAGGTACCGATACCTTGATATGGGTCTTCCACTGTTCGAATTTTTTACTGATGCCCCCGCCCAGTATGAATAAATCCGGAGACAGCAACAGATTCAGATGATTGAGATAAATGGTGAATTGCCGACCCCATTCCAGCCAGCTCATCTTCTTCTCCTTACGGGCGCGATTGGAGGCATAGTGTTCAAAAACACTCTTTTTATACAACAAATGGCCAAATTCGGTATTGGGAATCAGGACGCCATCACGGAACAATGCAGATCCGAGACCTGTACCGATCGTGATCATCAGTACCGTGCCCATCACGCCACGTCCCCTGCCGTGAGCAATCTCTGCCATCCCCGCCACATCAGCATCATTAGCCACGTAAGTAGGGAGCCCCAGAGTTTCGTGAAAGAGCTCACGTAAGTTAACGCCGATGAAGTCATTATCCAGGTTTGCGGAGGTCTTGGCAACCCCATGCTGGATCACACCCGGAAACCCAAATCCTATCGGGCCGGTCCAGCCAAACTTATCAACGAGCTCTGCCACCACTTTAGCGACATCTTTAGGCTTGCCGGATGACGGAGTATCCAGTTTATACCTTGCAGCTGTCAGCTCTCCTTTCATGATATCGACCGGGGCACCTTTGATGCCGGTAGCTCCGATGTCGATACCCAGGATTTCAGCATGTTTCATTTGATCACGCGAATTTTCATCGCCACGTCTTCCATCGGACGGTCGCGGCTATCGGTGCGTACCGTTGCGATAGAGTCAATGACATTAAGGCCGTCAATGACCTGGCCAAATACCGTATATCCCTGATCCAGGAATGGTGTGCCTCCGATGGTCATGTATTCTTCCTTCTGTTCAGGGGTGTATTGGATCCCATTGCGTGCTTCTGTGAGTTGGAGATTACTCTCGCTGACCGGCTTGCCCTGGACGATGTAAAACTGGGAGCCGGAGGATTTCTTCTCCGGATTTACCTGGTCACCCTGCCTGGCGGCTGCCAGTGCACCTTTGACGTGGATGTATTTGGGATTGAACTCTGCAGGCACCTGATAACCAGGACCGCCCATACCAAGAGCTTTTCCGGATGGTGCGTCACGGGATTCCGGGTCTCCGCCCTGGATCATGAAACCATCGATAACCCGGTGAAACAACAATCCGTCAAAATATCCTTCCTCGGTAAGTTTG
Organism: Lewinellaceae bacterium; assembly: GCA_020636135.1. NCBI lineage: Bacteria > Pseudomonadati > Bacteroidota > Saprospiria > Saprospirales > Lewinellaceae > Lewinellaceae bacterium. Next base: position 208,242 of record JACJYK010000002.1, on the reverse strand, counting down.
AGAAAGTTATCGCGGTGCTGGGGCGTCTCATCATAAAGTTCTACCAGCATATTTCCAAAGCGGGTCTCGATCTCAACCAGGCATTTGTCCGGTGGGCTGATCTGTATTCTTTTTTCCATTATGCGTTTTTTCTTTCCTTTTGCAGCCGTCAACCGAACGACATAATTACCGGAATGGATGTACCGGTTTACGGGGTCGGCCACTGTCGAATGATTCCCGTCGCCGAAATCCCATTCGTAAGTCTCCGCCTTCTCCGATTGATTATCAAAATGTACGGTGTCCGGCGCCTGACGGGACGTCTCCTGATAGGTAAACCGTGCGATCGGACGACCACAGGATAACAGGCCAAATCCGATGATCGCAATAAATGCTGCGTATTTCGTCATGGTCTGCATCAATTCAAGATACGAATCTTCATAGTAATGTTTTCAGTCGGCCGGTTATTTTGGTCGGTGGCCACGGCCGCTATGGAATCAATAATATCCAGTCCTTCCGTAATGGCGCCAAACACTGTATAATCATTGTCCAGAGGCGGATAACCACCAACTTCCATATAGCGTTTACGCTGTTCAGGCGTATAGGTGATTCCCTTCTGCTGGGCCATCTGATCCAAAAATCCTTCTTCAAATTTCTGCCCCTGAACGATGTAAAACTGGGAGCCGGAAGATTTCTTTTCCGGATTTACCTGATCACCCTGCCTTGCCGCAGCCAACGCTCCTTTGAAGTGTGGTAGCCCGATCTCAGCATCGATGACATATCCGGGACCACCGTCACCCAACATTTGGCCAGGCTGTGCGGTGGATGAATTCGGATCACCTCCCTGGATCATAAATCCCTGAATAACCCGGTGGAACAACAGTCCATCATAATATCCTTGTTTGGCAAGCTTAATGAAGTTAGCCTGATGTTTCGGTGTTTCCTTGTAGAGGACACCCTTCATCGTTCCGTATGGGGTTTCAATTTCGAAAGGCACATCTTTGCCTCCGGATTGACAATGGGTAAAGCTCATCACGATCAGAGCTCCAAAAAATAAACGAATCAACGCTCTCATATTCTGATTATTCTTCTTCAAAAATGTCTGCAAAATAGCTGATAACCTTTTCCTTGAGATACGCAGCCTGTTCAGCTACTCCCTGATAAGGAAGTTGTTTGGTTCGCACCCAATGTGGCCACCCTTCCGTATCGAGCCCGTCAAAGGTATAATATCCGTCGGTGCTGAGCAACCTGCATACTGCAATATGCATCAAATCCTGTTTCTCTTCTTTGGTGAATTTGGTCCTGAGCTGACCAAGTTCCTGAATTCCAATTAGGAACAACAACGCATTGAGATCAGGAAGTTCATTCTTTTTAAAACGGTCCTTCACAAAATGCCGGAGCCGCAACCATCTAAAATCCAATTCCCAATCTTCCATCAGTGAAAATTTCGGCAAATATATCACTCTTCGCGAAGATAGGCTCCTACCTTATCCGCCCGTAGAGCCGGAAGAATAGAGGCCAGCCCCACCACCACCATTACGATCACTGTCGTGGCTATGAAATCAATAGCCATGATCTTAATGGGATAGGCATCAACGATAAATCCCTCTCCCATGGACAGCAACTTGTAGCGAATCTGCAGGCCATAGATGATGAGTGCCAGAATGAATCCTACAAGCAACCCGATACCACCAAGCAGGAACCCGAGGTATAAAAAGATATCGCGTATCAGCCGGCTGGGAGCTCCCATCGCCTTCAACTGGGCTATATCCTGTTTCTTATCCAGCACGATCATCCATAAGGCACCGATCAAATTGACCACTACCAGCAACATGGCCAGGGAAAGAATGGCAAATGCAACCCATTTCTCAATATTCATGAGCCGGAGAAATGATGACTGCTGTTCCAGTTTATTCTGTACCCGGAAACGTCCTCCCAGCAATGTCTCGATCCGGATTTGGGTTTCCTGAGGGTTCACCCGGGGATCCAGTCGTATTTCCAGGGATGATACCTCCTGGTTAAAACCCAATAATCCACGAACCAGTGGCAAAGGAGCGATGACGAGCTCTTTGTCGTAATCCTGCTGTAATGAAAATATCCCGGACGGATAAATGAACTTGGTCTCAAAGGAGCGGTCCAGCGATGATCGCGTTTTGCGGGGCATGTACACCGTGATGGGATTGAATGCGTCCTGGATATTGGCACCGATAGCTGATTCCATCCCGGATCCGAGAATGGCATAATTGCCCATGGTGTCGTTCAGTCGGTCCACGCCCTGGATCAGTACCGAGTCAATGAGCGTCACATGGTGATAGAAGGTATCCACACCTTTGAGCATGCCGGCATCGGAAGCTTTTTTATATTCAAACAAGGCGGTTTCCTCCAATGTTTCCGAAACATAGAGGACGCCATCCATTGATCGTATGGTAGCCAGCGTGTCCGGATCCGGAACAAATATTTTGCCGTTGACCGGAGTTACCTTGAGGTCCGGGTTGAATGAATTGAACAATTGGTATATAAGTCCCTGAAATCCATTAAAAACGCTGAGGATAAGAATCAGAGCACAGGTGCCGACCGTAATGCCGATCATCGATATCCCGGTTATCAGGTTGATCGCTTGGGTCGTCCTTTTCCCGACCAGGTACCTCTTGGCAATATGGAAAGCCAGATTCATGGCACTAAACTAATCAATTACCGATCAGTGGATAGCCCTTTGAAGTACTTAATGATCAATGGCCCCATAGATGACTTCATGGATGCGCTCGCGGTAATTTTCTCGGTTGAGCAGGTTGACGTTTGAGTTGGGGTAGGTCCGGTTGGAAAGGAAAACAAAGATGAGGTTCAACTCCGGGTCTGCCCACACGCAGGTGCCGGTAAAGCCTGTATGGCCAAACGTAGCATAGCTGGCCTTGGATGCCATGTTTGCGGGTTTGTGGATATCCAGCTCTTTCATGTCAAATCCGATGCCGCGCCGAGAGGATCCGGTAAATCTGGTGGTAAAACGCTTGATGGTTTCCTCCTTTAAATATTTTTTACCCCCGTAGGTGCCTCCATTGAGCAACATCTGCATTATTGAGGCCAGATCTTCCGCATTGGTAAATAATCCGGCATGACCACTGACGCCACCCAGCATTGCAGCTCCCAGATCCTGGACATAGCCCTGGACCATTTGATTGCGGAAATAGTGGTCTTCTTCGGTCGGAACGATCTGCTTCTTCAGGAATACCCGGTAAGGATTGAAAGCGGTGTGCCGTAATCCCATCGGATGATAAAACAAAGAATCAACAAACTTGTCCAGAGGCACCTGGGAAGTTCGCTGGACGACTTTTGCCATCAGATAAAACCCCAGATCGGAATAGCGGTAGTTCTTAGTGGATCTCAGGTCCGAATCGTAAATCTTTTGCCAGATGGAATCTTCATAACTTTCTTTCATGTACAGGTCCTGAGCTACCGGCACGCTATATACGCGTGAAGCAGTGTTCCGGTAAAATTGTGGATCCGGTTTGGCCGATTTCTTGCTTCCAATGGTCGTCTGCCGGTAAAATGGGATCCAGCCGATCAGTCCGCTATGGTGAGCCATAACTTCTTCGATCTTCATGTCCGATTTATTCGTTTCCTTCAGCTCGGGCAGCGCCTCTGCCAGCGTTTCATTAAGGTGAATTTCTCCCAGTTCATAGAGTTTCATGACAGCCATAGTGGTCGCTGCCACTTTGGTAATGGAGGCTACGTCATAAAGATCTGTAAGCTGGACATTAGGGCCCTGGTCATAGGTGTGTTTGCCAAAGGCTTTTTCGTAAATGATCTTGTTATCCTTGGCGATCAGGACCTGACAGCCGGGTGCGGCGTGCTGACGTATCAGGTGGGATACCAGTGCATCAACCATACGCAGGGAGTCGGAACACATGCCGACCCGTTCAGGCAGGGCATAACCCAGCCGCTCCAGGCTTGCCGTTTCGATACCCGTACTGTAGGGAAACGATTTTCCGGCTGTGACCGGCAATCTGCCTTTGAATGGCAGCGCACCGAACAGGGCCTGAGCAGTCACATCCTGTGCGATGGGATCGTCTTCGTAAGCGCAAATCAGATTGGGTATCCTGGTGAAATATTCGAGGCTGTAAGGATTGCCAAAGACGGTCAGGATGACCGGGTATTTGGTCCGTACCTGCTCGATAAATGAAAGAGCCTCATCTGAAATTCCGAATTGATCTTTCTTGTATTTACTCATCCCGACCAGGCTGATGATCACCAGGTCCTTGCCCTCCAAGCCTTTCATGAACTCAGCAGATTTACTCCCTATGAGGTCAAAATCTGCCTGGAAATGGGTGGAGATCACATAATCTTCTACTCTTTTCTGAAAGGGTGTCCGGGTATTGCTGCCGATCGCAACGGTGGCTACCTGCAGGTCGGCGATATCCTGAACCGGGATACGTTGCTGGGCATTGCTGACCAGCGTAATGGCATTTTCATACAACCGTTGCTTCAGAGCCAGTGCCTGATTGTTGTTGATATCTTCATCGATGTTTTTAAGATCTATGGGCTTGTATTCCGTCATACCCAACTGGTATTTGGCTTCCAGCAGGTGTTTGACACGTGCTTCTATCATGGCCCAGGTTATCTTGCCGCTGGCCAAGGCGTCCCGGAACGCCTGCATGGCTTCTTCCATGTTTTCCGGTAAAACGAGCATATCATCGCCGGCCAGGAAGGCTTCTACGGCTACTTCACCCGGTTGGTAGTATTTGGTGACTCCCTTCATCTCCAGGGCATCGGTAAATACCAGTCCCTTGAAATGCAATTTGTCCTTTAATAACCCGGTTATAGCTGCATGGGATAACGTGGTCGGTACGTTTGGTCGCGGGTCAATGGCAGGAACGGACAAATGGGCAACCATCACACCGCCGACACCATGCTGGATCAGTGATTTGAACGGATACAGTTCAATACTGTCCAGGTGCTGCATAGAATGCCGGATGACCGGCAGGTCCTGGTGCGAATCCACATCCGTATCACCATGTCCTGGAAAATGTTTGGCACATGCCAGCATGCCTGCATCCTGCATACCTTTCATGTACATGTATCCTTTCGTAGCTACGTTATAACGGTCTTCCCCGAAGGACCGGTCATTGATCACCGGGTTGGCAGCATTGTTATTGACATCCACCACCGGGGCAAAGTTGACCTGGGCACCGATGCGCAACATCTCTTTGGCAATTTCCTTACCCATGTCGTAGATGAGCCAGTTTTCCTGGATCGCCCCTAGAGTAAGCTGATGCGGAAAACTGATGGCTTTTTCCTTGAAACGCATACCCAGGCCCCATTCGGCATCCATACTGATGAACATCGGCACCTTGGACATACCCTGGTATTGATTGGTGAGGGCTGCCTGTTTCGGAGCATCGCCCTGGAAAAAGCAAAGGCCACCAACCTGATATTTGCGGATCTGGTCTTCGACTGATTTGACATGATCCGGACCCAAATTGGAATGTGCGCGGATCATAAACAACTGACCCAGCCGCTCGGTCTCACTCATCTGGGCATACCTGGCATTTACCCATTGCTCCATAGCGGCATCCTGCCCGAAGAGCAAAACGGATAGGAACATAAAGATCCCGGTAAGCATCTTGGTTTTCCTATTCCATATCATAGCGTTTCTTTATTTCTGGATTTTTTTCGATTGCTTTTTGAATGTATTGATTTCCTACTTCGGTTTGGCCGGCATTTAACAGGGCTGTCCCGTAATTAAACATCGCTTCCGTGTCTTCTGGTTTTTCTTCCAGCGCTTTTTGGAAATAAATAACAGCTTCGTTTGTCTTACCAGATAGGCCATAGGCTACTCCCAGTAGACGCAACGTCTCATAGTCTTTTGGTTTTAACGTGTAAGCTTGTTGAAGATACGAAAGGGCTTTTGGGATGTCGTTGGCTTTTTCACCAAAATATTTTCCTCCCTCCCGGAACGCCAGCTGAAGATTGTCCTCTGCTTCCCGGTATCCGGGGCTGATTGCCAGTGCTTTTTGATAGCTGGCAATGGCATCTTCATAGCGTGCGAGGTAAAAATAAGTATTTCCCAATAATAACAAAGCATTGCGATAGGTAGGATGGATTTCCAGCGCTTTCTGTAACAATGGAATGGCCTGATTGAGCATCTCGTTGCGCCTGGTCTCGTCAGTCAGTTTTGCTGCCTGGACACTCAATTCTCCACCCAATGCATTGTTTAGTTTGGCGCTGTTGGACGAAACCGCTATATCGGTTTTAAAGAGGGTGAAATTATCTTTCCAGGCCGTATTGCGAACCACGGTCTTCATGCTGAAGGCCAGTACCAGCAGGCCAAAAAAGACCCAGGGCATACGGGAACTGCTCTCTGCTATCCAGACAGCCCAATAATAGCCGGCGATGAGCAATAGTCCCAGGCCAGGCATGAATAAAAATCGCTCGGACATATTGGTACCGATCGGAATAACCAGATTGCTGACGATGGAGAAGGTAACTAAATAGTAGGCGAGGCCAAAACTGACCACTTTTTGCCTTTTCCAAAAATAGATCGTTCCTGCGGCCATGGCCAGGTATAGCAGCCATCCGGCTAGTGCAGCCGGTGATGTCATGGTATGGATGGCAATCTGGCGGGGATAATAATCATGGGTCAGCGGATGTGGAAATACCATTAACCTCAGGTATTGCAACCAGGTCACTCCGGTTGTACCCAGACTTTCCGAGAGGCTCATCGGTACATAGCCGGACCCGTTCCACTTCAGAAATGGATTGTTCATGAGTTCCATCACCGGCTGCCCGTCTCCGGATTCAAGCACCGATTGCCGTATGATCAGATACAAAGCTGCTGCTGCAAGCCAGGGCCAGGAAAACCGGATGCTGTTCATCAAGCGCTGGTTGCCTAATAACAGGTACGCCAGAGGAACGACAACCACCCAGGTAATGGCATTTTCCTTCGCCAGCATGCCTAGTAAAAAGACCAGCCCGGCAAAGAGGACATTCCGATGCCCGGGTATCTGCTTAAAGGCCAGGTATAGGGCGAATAGGCATCCCAGGAGTGCCAGGATCTCATCCATACCCTTGATATTGGCTACCGCTTCGGTATGCACCGGATGGGCGGCAAACAGAATGGCGGTGATCCAGGCGGCTGGATAGCGGATGCGCGGCTGGACCGTTGGTGCCAATAGGCGTTCCATTGCCAGGTAAACCATCAGGCAGAGCAGACCATACAGTAATAGGTTCAGAGCATGCCCGGAACCCGGCGACCGGCCAAATAATTGCCATTCGATGGCAAACAGGATCAGCGAAAGCGGACGGTAGCGACCTCCGGAAACCAATTGGGATTTCCCTGCCTCCTTGAAAAAGCCATAAAACGTGTCATGACCCAGGATTCCTCCGATGCCTTTGAATCCCGACGTTGTGTACTGGTTTTCATAAATGACAATGGCATCGTCCAGGGTATAATCGTAAGTTAACGTCTGCAGGTAGAGTGCCACTCCAAAAAGAAAGATTGACCACTTAGCCCATCCGGATAAAAACCAGGGATGTACAGGTTTTACTTTAACTTTTGCGGTCATAGGCTAAAATAGATCCGTTCTAAACTTGCAATCTTTGAAAATATAGTATTTTCCGACCTCATTAAAATCCTGGATAAAATTATGAAAAAGTGGATTATCGGGATTTACTGCTTGGCACTGAACCTGATGGTGCAGGCTCAGGCAGACGATCTCCAACCCTTAAACCGCGTTTATGCGGTTACGCATGCCTTCATCGTACCGAAACCGGGCATGCTTTTGAAAGACGCGACGATAATCGTACGCGACGGCGTCATCGAAGCGGTAGGTAACCAAGTTACCATACCCGTGGACGCCCAGATCATTGATGCGGACTCCATGTATATTTATGCCGGTTTTATCGACGCCCTGAGCGATGCTGGTATTAAAAAGCAGGAAGAAGAACAGGGCGGTCGCGGTCGCGGACGTACCGCTTCGCCACCGGATAATAGTCCGTTGACGAATACGAAATCCGGTGTAACACCGGAGATCACTGTGGCCAGTCAACTGGATCCCTCCTCCGCCGATCTTGCCAACATGCGCAAACTGGGCTTTACGACCCTGAATATCGTACCGGAAGGACGTATGATCCCTGGCATGAGTGCAGCCGTAGAACTACAAGGCACCCAGGCCAATGAAATGGTCCTGAAAGCAAACAGCGGATTGTACACGCAATTCCGTGGCGCAGAGAACCGGCGTTACCCGGGTACAACCATTGCCGTGATGTCCAAATGGCGCGACTTTTACAAGAATGCAGAAACCGCCATGCATCACGAGACCATGTATGCCGAAGACCCTACTGGCTTGCCCCGGCCAAGTTATGATGCAGCAACCAAGGCCATGTACCCGGTCATCAAAAAAGAAGTGCCGGTCATCTTCGAAACACCCGACGTCTTATCGATGTACCGGGCTATGGACGTACAGAAAGACCTCGGATTCAACATTGTATTGGCTGATGTCAAAGAAGGATATCTCTTTACCGATGTCATCAAATCGAGTCAGGTACCGTTGATACTGTCCCTGGACCTCCCCAAGAAAATGGATGACGAAAAGAAGAGCGACGAAAAGAAAGATCGCGGCGGAATGGAAAAGGGCGGAGATAAGAAGGAAAAGCCGTCGATGGAGAAAACGGACAAACCCGATGATCCGGAGACCGCTATGCTGAAAGCAAAGCAAAAAGCAGAAGTCGAAAAACGGGAGAAACAAGCAGCCACTCTGATCCAGGCTGGCATCCCATTTAGCTTTGGCTCCAAAGGTGCACGTAACTCTGAGATCAAAGCCAATCTGAACCGGATGATCAAAGCCGGTCTCACCGAAGAACAAGCACTGGCTTCTTTGACCACGGAACCGGCAAAACTGCTGAAGCTGGATCGTCAGCTCGGCACCCTTGAGAAAGGCAAAATTGCCAATCTGCTGGTGAGCACCGGGCCTTACTTTGATGAAAAATCCGAAGTGCGCTACGTTTTTGTGGATGGCGCCAAATTCGAATTTGAATCGAAACCAAAACCAAAGCCGGGAAGCAATGACGCCTCAGCTCAAAAGAATGCATTGGGTACCTGGGAGTACACCATCGATGTTCCGAATCAATCGGTTGAGGGTAAAATGACCTTCTCGATGGACGGGCGCGACATCAAAGGGGAAATCTCCAATTCTTCCGCCGGTGATGGTACACAGCCGCTCAACAATGTAACGGTAGCGGGTACGGTCATGACTTTTGATATGGATTACAACATGGGAGGAAACAGCATGAACCTGCAATACGAACTGAACCTAGATGGAGACAGCCTGGACGGTCAGGTGATGGTCGGCTCCTACGGGACCTTCAAGGTGAAGGGAAAACGCATTAGCAAACCAAACTAAACAAAGATTCATGAAACAGATATATGCTTTGATTTTCCTTCTTACGGCCAGCATCACCCTCTCGTGGAGCCAGACTGCAAAAGGAAGTCTCCTGATAAAAAATGGAACGGTACTGACGGTAACGAAAGGTACTCTACTCAACTCCGATGTGCTCATCGTCGATGGCATCATCAAAAAAATCGGTAAAAACATCTCCGCACCGAAAGGGGTGGAAGTCATCGATGCAACCGGCCTTTACGTCATGCCGGGGATCATTGACGCCCATTCACACATCGGCATCGATGTCGTCAACGAAGCGACAAATCCGGTAACCGCTGATGTCTGGGTAGGTGATGCACTCGATCCGATGGACGTATCCATTTACCGCGCTCTGGCCGGTGGAACCACCACCTCACATGCCATGCACGGATCAGCGAACGTGATCGGCGGTCAGTGCGAAACCATCAAACACCGGTTTGGCAGCACCAATCCCAACGATCTGCGTATGGATGGAGCCCCCCGGACCATCAAATTCGCCCTGGGAGAAAACCCGATGCGTGTGCACGGTGAAGGCAATGGCATCATCCCACGTACCCGGATGGGTGTCGAGGAGGTGATTCGCCGTGCTTTCTCGGAAGCCCAGGCCTACCAGGCGAAATGGGATGCTTACAATAAGGATAAAATGAAAAACCCGCGGGCACTGGCCCCGGAATACAACCGTCGCCTGGAAACCCTGGCAGACATCCTCAGCGGAAAAGTCATGATCCATTGTCATTCCTACCGGGCGGATGAAATCCTCATGCTGATGAATGTCTGCAAAGATTTCGGCGTGAAGAAAATTTGCTTCCAGCACGTGAATGAGGGCTTCAAAGTAGCTCCCGAGCTGGCTAATTTTGGCGCCTATGCTTCGGTATTTGCCGACTGGTGGGCATACAAATTTGAAGTTTATTATTCCACCGCATACAATGCCGCTATCCTGACCCGTAACGGCGTCGTCACTTCCATCAATTCCGACTCTCCGGACCTGATCCGCCACCTTTATCATGAGGCAGCGAAGACCCAGCACTACGGTGGCCTGAGTGATGATGAAGCTCTTGCCTTGATCACCATCAACCCGGCGAAACAGCTTGGTGTCGACGATCGCATTGGCAGCCTCGAAGAAGGCAAAGAAGGTGATGTGGCGATCTTCCGCAATCATCCACTGTCAGTCTACGCGGTTCCGGTACGTACCATCATCGATGGTGTCGTCTATTTTGACATCGACAAGGATCCTAGCGATATCCGTGTTTCGATCGATCCGGACAACCTGCCAACTTTCTCGCAGTATACCGAAGAAGACCGTTGCATGGATGGTGTATTTGAGTACCTATTTGAAAACCGTTAATTCCAGACAGCATGAAACTTAAAAACAGCATATCGATTGGATTGTTACTGGCAGCATGCTTATTGCAGGGTACGGTCCAGGCGCAATTGATGTCCAAGGCCGTGAAGGGCACCTTTGCTTTAACCCACGCCACCATACACACCATTACCAAAGGGGACATTCAGGATGGCACGGTGATCATCCAGGATGGGAAGATCCAGGCCGTGGGCACCGGCATTGCAACACCTGCCGGCGCTCAGGTTATCGACTGTACCGGCAAGCAGATCTATCCCGGTATGATCGACGCCGGCACTCACCTGGGATTGTCCGAAGTTAGTTCTGTATCGCTCACCGAGGACTACAATGAAATCGGTGATCTGATCCCAGAAATGCAGGCCTTGACGGCTGTCAACCCGAACTCAGCGGCAATTCCTGTCACCCGGGTCAACGGAGTAACCACGGTGCTGACCATGCCCTCGGGCGGGCGATTCCCCGGCACAGCGGCACTGATCGATCTCAACGGATATACCCCGGACCAGATGTATGCCGGTTTTAAAGTGGTTGTACTGAACTGGCCTTCCTCCGGAGGTTTTGGCCGATTTGACCGTCGCAGCCCGGAAGAGCTGAAAAAGGCTGAAGAAAAGGCCCTGAAAGATCTGAATGGATACTGGGACCAGGCAAAAGAATTCGCCATGCTTGATGCTGCCGCTAAAAAGAGCGGCCAGCCGAGGAAGACCGATTACAATCCCGCCATGGAAGCACTCATGCCGGTCGTGAACGGTGATGCTCCGGTACTGATCGAGGTGAACAAGGACAAAGATATCCTTTCAGCTCTGCGCTGGATCAAGCAGAAAAAGGTCAAAGCCATCCTGGGTGGTGTATCGGAAGGCTGGAGGGTAGCAGACAGCATTGCCGCTGCCGGGGTTCCGGTACTGGTAGGGCCTGTCATCGACTTGCCTACCCGTCAATCCGACCGCTACGATGCGCCTTATGCCAACCCGGGCAAGCTGAAGGCTGCTGGCGTCAAAATCGCCATCCGCACCATGCAGACTGAGAATGTGCGAAACCTGCCATACCATGCCGGCTTTGCCGCCGCCTATGGCCTGGGTAAAGAGGAGGCACTCAAAGCAGTAACTATCTATCCTGCTGAGATCTTCGGTGTCGCCGACCAGCTCGGTTCCATCGAAAAAGGCAAGCGTGCCGATCTGATCGTCACCGATGGCGATCCATTCGAGACTAAAACCAACATCGAAAAGGTCTTTATTCAGGGATGGGAAGTACCGATCGACAGCCGTCACATCCAACTCTACAACGAGTTTCTGGACCGGCAACCCGGCTTGAAAAAATAATCGGTTGAATAATCAACCTTGAAAGGCGGGATGTTTACATTCCGCCTTTTTTGTTTCCCCGGGTTACTGACGTGGGGTTATGGAGAAGACCCCCATGCCAGTCCCCGGGCTAAAGCCACGGGGTTATAGGGTGTTATGCCTTTGGATGCGACCCTACCTTTTACCCCCATGCTCCGTGCCCTATGCTCCATGCTAGTCCCCAGGCTGAAGCCTCAGGGTTATTGGGAGTTTTGCCTCTGATACTTCTGATACCTTTTTTACCTTTTACCCCCATGCTAGTCCCCGGGCTGAAGCCACGGGGTTATTGGGAGTTTTTCAAAAATCCATCCTCGCTCCGAGTTTCGAGGAGATTGTCTTAAAGCGGTCTTTTTCATTGATAACGGAAGGAGTCAGCATCGGCTGCTGGAAGGCTGTCTCAACGAAGAGCCGATGACGATCTGTGAGCAGGTATTCCATACCGGCGCCAACGTGGATATTAAAGTAGGCATCCTTTTTCTGTTTATCCAGCAGGCTGGTCTGCATTTGCTGGATGTCCCGGTTGATGGTATTGCGGGAATTACGTCCGGCGGCATCATTCGGATCAGGCACCCGAAAAGCGGTGATGGGAGGCGCCGAATAATAGTAGGTGGCGTTTGCTACGATATTCAGGTCTACTCCAAAACTGGCATAGTACTGAAACCGGCCTTCATCTTTAAGCTTGTAGTTTACATTGAGTGGCAGTTTGATGACATCCCAATCAATCAGGTAATAGTCAAAGTCTTCAATGCCGATGGTCGGTGTTCCCACTTTAACCTGTGTATTCGGGTCATTCTGAATGTTGTTATACTGAACACCGGTTTCGAGTTCTACTTTACCGTAATCGAAGACAATGCTTATCCCTGCGCCATGGCCCAGATTCGTTACTTCTTTTTCATTGAAGTTGACCTTGTCATTGAGTTTAAAGGCAGAAAGGAGGGCATGGTTGATGTCCATGGTCCCGAACATGCTTATCCTTTTAGGTACCCGCTGTTTGCGCTCATTTTCATAGGCCGACAGGTGTATGGCGTTTTCTGAAGATTGCGCATAGTTATTGAGTGTGGGTTCACGGAGCGCAGCAAAGCTGGCCATGGGGTCGCGAGGACGGGCATCGGCCACCCGGGCATCAGGAGCAGGGTTTTCGATGGGCAAAAGTTGCTCTTCCGTGGGTAAAATCTTGGTTCCGTCCAGCAGTGTCCGTGGCCGGTTCAGGTCAGGTGACTCGGCTTCTACCACTGTATTAAAATCATGTGTGGTCACCCGGGGCTGAGATGCTTCCAGGGAAGGTGTCGCTGGGGATACCCGGTTGCCGGTAGGCCATATCTCCGGTACTGGGGCGTTGACTATACCTTCTGTACCGGTTAATGCATCCTGACCTGCATCTGCTAATTCCTGTCCGGTAGCTGCTGCATCTCTCAAGGTCTGAATCTCATTATTCTGCTCCTGGATCATCGGCGATGAGACCACCGGTATTTCCGCATCCCGGGTCTGGAATAAATCCTGGTATACCGGCCAATAGCGGTAGGAGGTAAAGAGGAACAACACCAGTGCTGCCACTTCCATGGCTTTGGTCAGATACAGACGACGGATGTAATAGCGGCGGGCGATGAGTTTTTCTTCCAGCCTGGACCAGGTCTCCGGAACATAAGGCACTTCAAAATTGCGTAGTGAAGACTGGATATGCTGATCCAGCTCCTCGGCATAGTGATCATGCAGCGATGCGTCCAACTGGTGGGAGAACTGTTCCCAATGTGCCGGTTGAAAAGGCGCCTCATAGTGTGTCAGCTTACTCTGGATCAATGCATCAAACGCATCCTCCGGATCTGAATCTACCTCACGGGCAACGCGCTCGGAAAAAAGATCCCAGTCTGCCGGCTTTGATGCCTTACCATAATCCTGTAAAGCGTTTTTTATAATCTTGTCGAACGATTGGTCACTCATAAAGGTGGCTGCTTATATTCACTCAACAATTCTTTCAGTTTTATCCTTGCCTTGACCAGGTTAGATCGACTGGTACTTTCGGTAATGTTCAGGATATCCGCAATTTCTTTATGCGAGTACCCCTCTATGACATACAAATTAAATACCGAACGGTACGCAGGTGTCAACATCTGGATACAGGCAATGATATCCTCTGCTGCACAAAGACTCAATGCATTCGGATCGTAAGACTGAACCCCAAAAGCATTATCCAGATCTTCGGTCCTTCTGCGCGTCTGTTTGCGGTAATAGTCGATCGAAGTATTGACCATGATCCGGCGCATCCAGGCTTGCAATGAAGTCCCTGGTTTGTAATCGCCGATGCTGCGGAATATTTTGATGAATGCGTCGTGCAGGATGTCCAATGCTTCATCTTCGTTGTTGGCATAGCGAAGACAGACACCCATCATGGTGCCATAGTGATCTTCATACAATTTCTGCTGAGCCCATCTTTCTTTGTCGGCGCAGGCTTTGATGAAGTCTTCCTCTTCGTATTTCAGATCGATCGAAACATCCATCTCATTTCAAATATAGCCCGAATTACCAAATATTCATGGCAGATACTTTCCGGTCAGGCGTGTACTATTAAACGCCCGGAAGCGCTATTTAGCTGCTTACCGGGCAATACTGCTAACCGACTGCCCCATGGAATCTTCTTACCGGACTGGTGCCCGATACATCATCAGCCGTAATGCCAGCCAGGCCTATCTCTCATTCCGGTTGTCTGGTGCATTTGATAAATTGCACTTCCCGAAGGGTTCCGGACATTATGATGGATGACATTTTAAGGAATGCAAGCCATTGTCCGGAAATTGGTAACTTTAAAAGAAGCTTCAACCCGGTCCAAAACACTAAAAACTGGCATCTTGGAGGATATAACACCAACACGAACAACCATTCTTTGCTTCTTGCTTTTACTGATCTCCGGAATATCAATTCATGCTGAGATGGATGAGCACTCCGCCTTATGGGCCGGAGCAGCCAAAGTAAATCTTACCCCCGCCGCTGAAGAGCTACCCGAATCTTATCTGGGCATCAACGATCAGATTTATTCCCGGGCTATCGTCGTACGGAGTACCCGTGATACGATTGTGCTGGTAACGGTGGATGTCGGCGGATTCAACGATATGATGGCCGAACGGATTCTGGGACGGATTGAACACCTGACGGGTATACCTGCCTCCAATATTATGCTGACAGCATCCCATACCCACAGTGTTCCTTTCGATATCCGGGGAGAGGAATTTGAATTAAAAATTGTCCGCTCGGTCCAGTTGGCCATGGATAACATGCAGCCAGCCAGGATCGGTTACGGGGAAGGGGTTTCTTACATCAATGTAAATCGGAACATCATTGACCCGGAAACCAGACGGTGGTGGGAAGGACCAAATTACGATGGTCCATCCGATAAAACCGTGGCCGTTGTAACCTTTGAAACACTACAGGGAAAACCCATTGCCGTGTACTACAATTATGCCGTACATGGGGTCATTTCCGGTATGTTTGACATGGTCAGTGGCGACGTGCCCGGAGCAGCATCCAGGTATCTGGAAGACAATTTTGATGACACAGTCGTGGCGGTCTGGTCTACCGGGGCATGCGGTGATCAGAATCCCATCTACTATCAGCAGACTTATGATCTGCGGGAGATCCGGATCAAAGAATTTGCCAGTAGAGGTGTTGACATCAGCAATAAGATGCCTCCGGGAGGATTTGGCCTGGACAGAAACGATCCCAAAGTCATCAAGCTCATGGGCCAGCAAAAACAAATGCTCCTTTCTATGGGCCAGTTTCTGGGTGAGGAAGTTTTGCATATCATGCGTGGCATAACCAGGAAATCAACGGATTCACCGGTTTTTGTTGGCAGAAAAACGGTGACTTGTCCCGGGCGCAATCGGCTTGACGAGGGCAGAGCCGGGTATCCTGGCGTTTATGAAGATGCCGACTCCGTGGATTTAAAACTGGGGTTGATCACACTGGGAAATATCGCCATTACCTCCGTGAATGGAGAAGTATTTAACCCGATAGCGACCCGCCTTAAGAAGGAGTCGCCTTATGCAAACACCATGATGCTCACCCTGACCAATGGATATGCCAAATCCGGATACATTCCCAATGACGCCGCCTTCGGAACATATACTTTCGAAGTCGTGTCATCCAAATTAAAACCAGGGTGCGCAGAAGATGCCATCGTGAATGGTTTGCTGGATATGATGTACGAAAGTCTGCACCGTCCTGAATGACCCTCTGCATACCCACATCAACCAATGGATAATCCATGGCTGGAAAAATGGCGTTAACCGGTTTAAAATTCAACGTAACGTTTGCCCCAGGATTTCATTTCTTCCAACACTTGTTTCAAAGCATGTCCTTTTGAAGTAAGCGAATACTCCACGCGGGGTGGCACTTCTGCAAAAACTTTTCGGGAAATAATACCATTTGTTTCCAGTTGTTTGAGCTCTTTGACCAGCATCCGGGTGTTAATCCCCTCAATGCTCCGCTCCAGCTCTTTAAAGCGTTTGGTCTGGTTCATTAAGGTATAAATAACCGGTAATGACCATTTGCCACCGATCATTTCCATGGTCCTGGTTATCGGACATTGAGAAAGCTTTGTTTTTTTCATGGTTGCCAAAGTGCCTGTTTATAGCAATACACTACTTTTTGTAAGTACTATACAATTATGTAACTACTTGCAAAAGTAAAGTATTGGAACTACATTCGCAACCTATTTTAATCCGGCTATATGGTTTTCACTCCGATCAAATTCAAAAGAGGTAAAAGATCCGCTAACCGGTTAGCTGTGGCCCCCATGACCACCCAGCAAAGCCATTCGGACGGTAGTCTTAGCCGTGAGGAAGCAGACTGGCTTATCCGGCTTTCGGAGGACGGCTTCGGTATCGTCATCTCCTGTGCGGCCTCGATATCGGATACGTCCACTGCATTTTACAATCAGCTTAGTCTCGCCCACGACGAATACATACCCGGACTCACAATCCTTGCGAATACCATGAAACAACATGGTAGCCTGAACATCATCCAGTTGTGCCACGCCGGCTCACGGGCAAATGAAGCGCTGACCGGTGAAAAACCACATAGCGCCAGCAGCTACCTGCTGCCCATGATTCCGGACTTCGTGCCACCGGTTGCCTTATCCCAACAGCAAATAAATCAAATTGCTGCAGATTTTGCCATGGCCTGTGCCCGGGCTGAAAAAGCAGGATTTGATGGTGTTGAAATTCATGGCGCAAATGGATATCTGTTTACCCAGTTTATCAGCACCATGACCAATTTAAGAACCGACGAATATGGAGGAGATCTCGGGAACAGAGCACGATTTTCGAGGGAGGTCGCAAGGGCTTGCCGCAATGCTGTTTCCGCGGATTTTCTGATCGGTTTCCGGTTGAGTTTTGAAGGTGCCGGGATAGAAACCGGGTTGGATATCGATGAAAATATTCAAATTGCCAATTGGCTCGCTCAAGACGGTATTGACTACATCCATTCTTCGCAGTTGGACTATGCTGTCAGGACGAATAAATATCCGCAATTAACTACCATATCGTATTTACGGGATCAACTGTCTTCGGCACTTCCATTAATCGTGTCCGGAAGTATAAACAGCATGGAAGCTGCTCAAAAAGCAATGGAGCTGGGTGCGGATGTGGTCGCGATCGGTCGTGCTGCTATCGGTAATAAAAAGGTTCCTGCTTATTTTAAAAAACACCAGCCCCTACCTCATCAAACGCCATTCAGTATCCGTCAACTGCAGGATATTGGCATCAGTGAGGCATTTATTGATTATATAAAGAATGCACCCCCTTTGAGAAGCTTAAACATTGTGCATTAAAACACCTGAAAACCATGAACATTGACACATTAGCAGCAGCTTACGAATTACAAACGAGCTGGTTTCTGAATGCACTGGAAAATATATCCGAGGAAGAGAGCAATTTCCAATTTTCCGAAAATCTGAATCCGGTAAAATGGATTGCCGGTCATTTGACCGACGCCAGAATGACCATTGTGAGTCTAACAACAAAAACTCCCGTCAATTCAACGTATAAAAAACAGTTTGGAAAAGGAACTTCCAACACGATAGATCCGGACTATCCATCTCTGGAACAAATTAAAACCGATTGGTTGAATGTTTCAGGCGAACTTAAAATAAGCCTGCAGAATTTGCCGGAAGAGGTATTGCTATCCAGGCCTCCATTTCAAACTTCCATTCCGGATGAAACTTTGTCAGGGCTTATCCAATATTTCGCCACTCATGAAAGTTTCCACATTGGCCAACTATCCATTCTGAGGAAACTACTTAATAAAAAGACGATGGTTATGACTCGATCATAAACCAATTCATCATTGGTTCTCACTCTGGTCTGATTTGTTGTTGATATTTCTGCTAATTTTTCTGTCTGCTAAATCTCTATGAAGATTTTTGAGGCGCTTCGGAATTTTTGAATGTCTTCAATCCAATCCATGGACCAGGTGACACCCACAATTCATCGCTATCGTTTATACCTCATAAATTGTACATTCGCGGCGTAAATCAGCCGGTAAAAATTGCTGTCAATTCTGTTATTAAACCATATATGCATTTATTAACTTTACGTTTTCAGTTGTTAATGCATATAATATTTATATAATACATGAGTCCAAAAGATCCTGAAGCCCAGATCACCTCGCTAAAAGGCATGTACGAGGATTACTTCCTGGACTATGCATCCTATGTAATCCTGGAACGTGCGGTGCCGGCCATCGAAGATGGTCTGAAGCCTGTACAGCGCCGCATATTGCATAGCATGCGGGAAATGGATGACGGTCGCTTTCATAAGGTGGCCAATATCATCGGGCACACCATGCAGTACCACCCTCACGGGGATGCCGCCATCGGCGATGCACTGGTCAATCTGGGTCAGAAAGAACTACTGATCGAAACCCAGGGCAACTGGGGTGATATCCGCACCGGCGATTCGGCAGCTGCGCCACGGTACATCGAAGCGCGTCTCACCAAGTTTGCCCTTGAGGTACTTTTCAACCCGCAGACTACCGAATGGCAGCTTTCATACGACGGACGTCGCAAAGAGCCCATCAACCTGCCAGTGAAATTTCCACTGGTCCTGGCACAGGGTGTGGATGGTATCGCCGTCGGACTGTCCACCAAGATCCTGCCACACAATTTCATTGAGCTGATCAAAGCATCCATCGATGTCTTAAAAGGCAGGAAAGTAACCCTTTACCCCGATTTCCAGACCGGAGGGCAGATCGACGTCGAACTATATGGCGGCGGAAAGCGTGGCGGCAAAGTCCGCGTACGGTCTAAGATAGAGATCCAGGACAAGAAGAACCTCGTGGTCAAAGAACTGCCCTACGGGGTCACCACCACTCAGTTAATCGACAGCATTCTGAAAGCCAATGACAAAGGGAAGATCAAGATCAAAAAAGTCATTGACAACACCGCCAAAGATGTGGAAGTCCTCATCGAACTGGTGCCTGGCACCTCGCCGGACGTAACCATCGGCGCCCTGTATGCCTTCACCGATTGTGAGGTAAGCATATCACCGAATGCCTGTGTCATCATCGACAACAAACCTCATTTTCTCACCGTCGAGGAAATGCTGCACATCTCGACCGGAAACACCAAAGAGCTCCTGCGCAGGGAATTGGAGATTAAAAAAGGAGAACTCGAAGAGAAATGGCACCTTGCCAGTCTGGAAAAGATCTTCATCGAGAACCGTATCTACCGCGAAATAGAGGAATGCGAGTCTTTTGAAGAAGTCATCGAGACCATCGCTGAAGAACTGAAAAAATACATTGTCACCCCTGGCATGAAGGCAATGCCCAACGACAAGCGGCTTCGGCTGGTCCGGGATGTGACCCAGGAAGACATCATCCGGCTGACCGAGATCAAGATCAAACGCATCTCAAAATACAACACCTTCAAAGCCGATGAGATCATCCGTCAGATCGAGGAGGATCTTGAACAAACCCTGTTCCACCTCGCCCACCTCACCGAATACGCCATTGACTATTTCAAAAGCCTGCTGGAGAAATACGGCGCGGGAAGAGAAAGACGTACCGAGATCACTTCGTTCGATTCGATCCAGGCCACGCAGGTGATCGCGAACAATGCCAAACTGTATGTCAACCACAAAGAAGGATTCATCGGTTATGGTATGAAAAACGATGAATTTGTCACGGACTGCTCGGACATTGACGACATCATCGTCATCCGAAAAGATGGTAACTTCCAGGTGAGCCGCATTGCCGACAAAGTCTTCGTCGGTAAGGATATCCTCCATGTGGCCGTGTGGCAGAAAGGTGACGACCGCACCACGTATAATCTGGTGTACCTGGATGGCAAAACCGGTCGTTCTATGGTAAAGCGATTCCAGGTGACCGCGATCACGCGGGATAAACCCTACGACCTGACCAAGGGAACACCAGGCTCAAAAGTGCTCTACTTAACTGCCAACCCGAATGGCGAATCGGAGGTCATCAATGTTCAGCTTTCATCGGGTTGCAAGGCCAAAATCAAAAATTTTGAATTCGATTTTGCCACCCTGGACATCAAGGGAAGGACTTCACAGGGGAACATTATGACCAAATACCCGGTGCGGAAGATCACTCAGATGGAAGTGGGTAAATCCACCCTTGGAGCCCAGAAGTTATGGATGGATGAGGTCAGCGGCAACCTGAATAAAGATGAACGCGGCCTGTACCTGGGCGCATTTGATACCGGAGATCAGATCCTGGTGATCACACGTGACGGTTCGTATCAGCTTACCGATTTCGAACTGACCAACCGCTATGTACCCAAGGACATCGTACACATCGGCAAGTTTGATCACGAAGAAGTCATCAGTGCCATCTACTACGATGGGGATAAAGAAACCACCTTTGTCAAACGGTTCCAGATTGAAACCTCTTCAGCCAATCAGAAATTTGGGTTCATTTCCGACCACCGGTCATCACAGCTCTATTTTGCAACGACCGACCCGGAACCGACGGTGATCTGCACCTACAAGGAAAAAAATAAAAAGATGCAGGAAACCATCATCCTGCACGAGTTCATCGATGTCAAAGGCTGGAAAGCACAGGGGAATAAATTGTTGAGCGGCAAGCTGGTCGAAGTGAAACAGCTGGAAGCCGAGGAAGAAGATGGCGAAGAGGGTGAGCCCGGAGCTTCCCTAAAAGCCGGCGATACCATCGAGTTTGACGTGCCTCACCAGAAGTCGATCTTTGATTTGGATGACGATCAGGACAATTAGCGTTTTTATCATTTATGGTCAACGCTTAGAGCAATAAATCAAGAGGCTGCCGGGATGACCGACAGCCTCTTTTTATTTTTCAGGGATTCGTCAAAGGTTAAACGAACACCTTGGAATTCATTAACTCATTAACTCATTAACCTATTAACGCGCTAAAATTCCGTCCACACCGCTCCGGCCTGGCTGGATTCAACGACGCGGTTGATGAATAACATGCCCCGTACGCCATCCGATGCCGTCGGAAAGTCCTGGTAGACCGGATCTACCGTTTCTCCGGCGATTCTTGCCTGCAGGCAATAAGCAAAGTTGCGGTAAATATTGGCAAATGCCTCCAGGTAGCCTTCCGGGTGTCCGGCCGGGATCCTGGTATGGGCTTGTGCTGCCGCCGACAGGGTTCCCACACCGGTGCGCATCATCTCCACAGGACGATCCGGCCATTTCAACCACAACGTATTGGGTTCCTGCTGCGCCCATTCCATTCCACCCTTCTCTCCGTAAACACGAATGCGGAGGTTATTCTCTTCTCCCACCGAGATCTGGCTGGCAAAAAGGATGCCTTTGGCGCCATTATCGAAATGAATCAGCACATTACCGTCATCATCCAGCAGACGTCCGTCGACAAATGCGGTGAGGTCGGCGCAGAGTTTCTTGATCTTCAGTCCCGTAATAAATTCCGCCAGGTTTTCGGCGTGGGTGCCGATGTCACCCATACATCCTGCTACGCCACTGCGTTTAGGGTCGGTACGCCAGGATGCCTGTTTTGAGTCCGTATCCTCCACTTTGGTAGCCAGCCAGCCCTGCGGATATTCGACCACCACCTTGCGGATCTTACCCAATTTTCCTGCACGGATCATATCCCGGGCCTGTTTGACCATCGGATATCCGGTATAATTATGGGTCAATGCAAAAAGCAATCCGGTCTTCTTTACCAGCGATTCCAGCTCCAGAGCCTCCTCCATATTAAAAGCCAGTGGCTTATCACAGACAACGTGGAATCCATTTTCCAGTGCCATCTTGGCGGGACCAAAGTGCACGTGATTTGGCGTCACGATGGAAATGAAATCCATCCGTACATCGGCCGGAAGTTGCTTTTCTTTTTCGATCATTTCAGCATACGATGCATAGACCCGGTCGGCGGGAATCATCAGGTCTTCCCCGGAAGCTTTTGATTTCGCCGGGTCTCCGCTGAAAGCGCCGCAGACCAATTCAATTTGCCCATCCAGAGCAGCTGCCATACGGTGAACAGCACCTATGAAGGCTCCCCGGCCTCCACCTACCATCCCCATTCTTACTTTTCTTTTCATCCTGCTAATGGTTTTTTAACCCAGGTAATTGGGTTTATTATTCGGAAATACGTCTGATCATCAGATTTCTGAAGCGCATAGCGTGTTCATGATCCTGGAGTCCGATGTGTCCGGTCCCGGTTTTTGCGAATTGCGGAAATGGAGCAAATTTCGATCGGGCTACCCGCTTTTTCCAGTCCGCCGATGCCATATCGAAAGATACGGCAAGTCGTCCATTTAACCAATATTGGATATGGGATCCCAGCGCCAGGATCCGGATACTATTCCACGACCCGATACTACTTGCCAGTCCTGGTTCGGCCTCATAGAGATCGTAACAATCGCCGGAATGATGTTTCATCATCTGGTCCTCACCCAGCCACGAATTATAAACCACATCGTCGATCAGTTGCATCTCCGGAGACCATTGCCACATCAGACGGGAGGCGTCATCCGGTACGCGGATAAAAATTCCACTGTTGGCCGAATCCGATAACATGGCCTCCAATGAAAACTCAAAATTGCTGAACGTATCGCGGGAGATCAGGTCGCCCCTCATTCCCCCCATGAGCTCATCGGGAGCACGCAGAACCAACATGCCATGTTCTGCAACCCAGCCCGAAGGGATCGTATCCACACCAAAACCTTTCCAGCTGTTCAAGTCTTCTCCATTGAACAATGCAATCCACCCTGCTTCCTGCTCTTCCGGTGTCGGGGTCCAACCTGCATCTGCCATGGTGGGTACTTCATTTTCAGAACCAAGTTCTTCCCCTCCGGACTGCTCACTTGTTCCGCAAGCTGTCCATAAAGCAGCCATCAAAAACAAAAGGATGAGTGGATACAGGGCTTCTAATCGTGTGTGAAATGTCATCATGAGGGCACCAAAATAAAGTTTATTTAATTAAGAAATAGCCATGTATTTTTATATTTATTCGAATTTCCTCAAGCTTTTCCTTAGGTAATTAAACAAAACGAAAAACAATCTTCTTATGAGCGAATCAACTATTTCCGAAAAAACCAAGATGCGTCTATTCCTGGGATCTTGCCTGGCCCTGATCACGACTGCATTTTCGTTTAGTATCCGTGCCGGTATCCTTCCCCAGCTGGGTGAAGAGCTTAACCTGACGGCTGAACAACTTGGTTTCATCAACTCGATGTGGTTTTTTGGATTTCCCATTTCGATGGTCGTTGGAGGTCTGGTTTACCACTCTGTTGGTCCCAAGCGGATCATGCAGTTTGCCTTCTTTGCCCATGCCATTGGAATCATTATGACCATATATTCCGGAAGTTATTCCGGTCTGCTGATATCTACCTTTTTGATCGGATTGGGTAACGGATGTACGGAAGCAGCCTGCAATCCCATGATCGCAGACATGTACTCGGGCGTTAAAATGAGCAAAATGCTTAACCGCTTCCACATGTGGTTTCCGGGAGGTATCGTCATTGGAAGTTTGGTATCGCAATTCATGACCACTGCCGGCATGAGCTGGCAGTCTCAGATCTGGATCATCCTGATCCCTACTTTACTGTATGCGTATCTGTTCTGGGGTCAGACTTTCCCGAAGGCGGAGGCTGCATCTACCCCATTGATGGAGAACCTGAAAGCGATGATCACTCCGCTATTCCTCTTTATGTTTGTCTGTATGTCATTGACCGCCATTTCCGAATTCGGTCCTCAGCAGTGGAGTGGCCTGATCCTGGCCAAGAGCGGTGCACAACCGATGCTGATCCTGGCTCTTGTTACCGGGCTGATGGCTGTATTCCGTTTCTTTGGCGGTGAAGCCGTACACCGGCTGGATGTCACCGGAGTCCTCCTGGGCTCTGCCGTACTGGCTACCATCGGCGTGTATCTGTTAAGCACCCAGACCGGAAGCATGGCCTATTTGGCAGCCATCATCTATGCGATGGGTATTGCCTATTTCTGGCCGAATATGATCGGATTCGTTGCCGCCAAGATCCCGCAGAGTGGAGCCCTGGGCATGTCCATCATCGGTGCAGTAGGAATGTTTTCTACCTCCATCTGGCAGCCGATCATCGGAAGCTGGATCGATTCCGAGCGGGTGATCGCAGCAAATACCGGACTAACCGGAGATGAACTCGAACTGGTAGCCGGACAAGCCACCCTGGGCAAAATGGTATTCTTCCCGGGCGTCCTGATTGTCCTGTTTATCATCCTGTACATGTGGATGCGCAGACGGGAACCAGCAGGAGCTGCCGGATAACCAGCGGATTCCCGTATGGAAACTATAATCCTTCAAAGTCCAGCAAATTCTTTTTCCAGGAATGGCTGGACTTTTTTAGGTTAACTACCTTCGGATCAAACTTACGAAGATGAAAAAGCTATTGACGTGGGCATTTCTGGCGCTTTGTGTTATCCTGACAGCACAGGAACCCGTCTTTCTGATCACTGCAGAACAGGTATTTGATGGCCATGAGATGCATCAGGGATGGGCAGTTACTGTGCAGGGTAATCGCATCCTGGCGGTAGGTCCGGTTGGAGAACTGCAGCGTCCGGGTCAAACGGTGATCGATGGAGGCCAGGCCACTGTCATGCCGGGGATGATCGAAGGACACAGCCACCTGTTATTACATCCTTACAATGAAACTTCATGGAATGATCAGGTACTGCGTGAATCCATGGCAGAGCGGATAGCACGGGCTACTGTGCATGCCCGGAAGACCGTGGAAGCAGGATTCACCACCGTCCGCGACTTAGGCACTGAAGGGGCAGGATATGCGGACATTGGGCTGAAACAAGCCATCGAAAAAAAGGTGATCACAGGGCCACGCATGGTATGCGCCGGCCCGGCCATGGTAGCCACCGGCAGTTATGGCCCGAAAGGATTCCAGGACCAGGTTGATGTTCCCCAGGGAGCTGTGGAGGTCGATGGTGAAAACCTCATCCGCGAAGTACGCACTGAAATCGGTCATGGCGTCGATGTCATCAAGGTTTATGCCGACTACCGGTGGGGAAGAAATGGCGAAGCAATGCCTACCTTCAGTGAGGAAGAACTGCGGACGATTGTTGAAACTGCCCACAGCGCCGGACGGTATGTCGTAGCGCATGCTTCCACCAAAGAAGGTATGTTGCGGGCTATCCGTGCCGGTGTACGGACCATAGAACATGGCGATGACGCAGACCGTGAAGTACTCCAGGCCATGCTCGACCACCAGGTGGCACTTTGCCCTACGCTGGCTGCTCCGGAAGCCATCCTCGAATACCGGGGTTGGAAAAAAGGTACCGATCCCACCCCAGAACGCATTGACCGCAAGCGGGCCGGATTTCAGCTCGCACTGAACATGGGAGTCCCCATTGTTGCCGGTGGTGATGTGGGCGTATTCAGTCACGGTGACAATGCCCGTGAGCTGGACCTGATGGTAGAGTATGGTATGGCTCCGATGGATGTGTTACGGTCGGTTACCGAAGGCAACGCCTACTGGCTGGATATGCCGGAACTCGGTGCGTTAAGACCTGAGTATCTCGCCGATATCGTCCTGGTGCAGGGAAATCCGGCCCAGGATATTCACCAATTACACCAAATCAAAGGTGTGATGCTGGATGGACAGTGGATCCTCAAACCGTAGGCGCCGGAGCGGGCATTGTCACCTGGTCAACAATGCCGCGGTCCCGGAAAATCCGTACCAGTATGGGTATATTGATGGCCAGCAACACCACAAACAAATAGGTGTAAGGAAGCTGTAAAAAATGGTAGAATAAGGCCAGGTAGATCTTGAAACTCCCCCAGACAAAATACGTGGGGTGGATCATTTTGCGAACCATGCGCCAATAGAAGACCATTGACAGGGCTACCCATCCCAGTAATAGTGCTACCTGGGTTTGTTGCAGACGCTTCAGACGTGCTTCTTCCGGCAAATCCGATAATTCGAAAAAACGATTGGCCATGCCGACACCTTTGTACAGGGTGTACGGTTTATTCATATCGTCCTGCCAGGGCTGACCGTGCCATTCCGCCAGGGCGGCTCGCTGGTGATGGGCCAGACCCCGGGTGAACCCGCCCGGATCCCGCAGCCAGAAAGGCAAAACATACATCACCAATACGGCACCTGCTACGATGGCTATCCCCTTGAGGACATGTCTGCGATTGCGTAAATTCCACAGATACAAGGCAAACATGGGCAACCAGAACACCAATGCATACCTCGACAAAAGACAAGCCGAGAGGGCCAGAGCCTGAAACCATACCGACCGGGAACGCCACGATGCCAGGAATAGCAGATAAAATCCGGCAATCATCCATTCGACGGTGACCCCATAGACGATATCGTCGTATATGGCGACCATGCGCAACCAAAGAAATAAGTAGGCGCACCCCACAAAAATGCCAATCCAGCCAGGTTGCCAGTATTTGATGCTCACCACCACCGCAATAAGGAATAATCCAAATGCATACATCCGGAAATCAAGGCTTAAAGCATAAGGTATCGAAAAGGGCAACCAGGTCATTGGCAGGTACGTTGGCGAAAGATCATAACCCCATTCGTTGATTACCAGATAGGGATTGATACCATGCCAGAACCGGTCAACCAAAACATATACCTGCGGTATGATATCGGATTGGGAAGGATCTGTATAATCGACCGGAAACTTATGCCACGCCCCCTGGATAACCGGTAATGCGAGCAATACGACCACAAATACCCAGGCCGCGATACTTACCCAACCAGGGCGATACTTCCGGGGAGTACGGGCAGCAGGTGCCGGCATAAAGGAAAGAACCAGCAAGACAACACCCACCATTAATGAGGCCAGGAAAAAGACCAGTGAGGAAGTATCCTGCCCCCACTGGTTTCTACTGGTGGTCAGCAGATATACTTCTCCAAAAACTCCCACGAGCAGGAGTAGGGCCATCGTATACCATAACAATTGTCTTCCGGATTGCTCCATCAAGGCGAATGTATGCAATCAAGATAAGATATATCGCTGATTTCGATTTGTGAATTTAGTCTGCATGAAGGAAAATGGGTCGTATAGATTCAACCTTTATCCCGGAGATAACCCTGGACTGTCCCGCCATAAAAACACCATGTTATCTACGTTTTACCGGTGCATTCAGCAGGTATTTGCAGTATCACGGAATATAAACATGCCTTTATGGAATATTCTCTGAGATTACTCCGGAACAATTGATCATTGCGAAACACCCTGATAATCAGGAGTGAATCTGCATAAGTGGCTCGCTGAAAGCATAGGTAAGCAAATCATACGTCGTCAGGATACCGCACAATGCTCTGTCATCATCAATGATCGGAATCGCCCGGAATAAGTTTTCTCGAAATATACCCACTGCCAGGGAAATGGGGTCTTCGAAGTGCAGGGTCATGACCTGCTTGGTCATCACTTCCTTCACCAATAATGAGGCTAGAAATTTCTTATTCAGGACCTCTTCGTATTCGCGGCGAAAGAGCGTAAAGTGATCGCACAGCAAATTGTAATCGTCTTTACTCACAATCCCTACGACCTGATTCTTTTGATCGATAACCGGCAAATGATGGATGTGATTGGCACGAAAAATCTCACCTACTTTGTCCATCACGTCATCGGGGTGTACCGCGATGACCTTGCTTGTCATGATTTCGGATATTTTCACGTTGGCGACCATAGTTCAAACTGGTTTTAAATTTTGGACATTAGGTTTCTGAATACTCTTCGTTACTGAACGTCGTCGACTCGGCAAAGGCAAAAGCCAGCAAGTCATGATTGGTGATCAATCCTACCAGTGTCCCGTCATCCACAACCGGTAATGCGTGTAGTTTATTGGACAATATGATGTCAGCCGCCAGGCCGATGGTATCTTCCGGCTCAATGACCAGCGGGTTCAGGGTCATGAACTCTCCGATCTGCATCGAAGAAAGCAACTTTTCATTGTACGACTTGCCCGATGTTTTACTGGTTAGCTTATCGAGCAATTTATGCATATCTGTTTGGCTGACAATGCCAACCAGCTTATTTCCCTGATCCACGACCGGTATATGATGAATGTTATGGGAAAGGAATACATCTTCGACTTTCGAATACCTGTCATCCATATGGACGGTAATCAGATTCGTGGTCATGATTGCAGCTACAGGAGTTTGTGGATTCATAACGCAAATTTTGTATTCCTAAGTTATTCAAGTCCTTCCCAAGGCTAAATGATGACGATCAATAAATCGGCAAACCTGGGTCATAACGCAACCGCTTTTAGCGTATTTCACCTATGTGAATGGAGACTTTCAGCACCCGATCGTGTCATCAGTTGCCGCTGACTACCTTCCAATATCCAGAAAATGAGCATCAATGTCAAGAGGAACTCCTTGAACCAAAGTAGGATCCCAATAGCCTCATTCGGCTTTAACTGGTATCTTAGGCCGGGTAAAAAGTCTAAATGTGAACGGATGAAGCAGCTTGCAACAGCAATATTATGGGTCTGTCTGATCATTCCTTTTTCATCCTGTGGTCCCTTGGGTCAGACGGAAGCGGCCGGACTTACCAAAGCTCCGAATGTTATCCTGATCTATGCCGATGACCTAGGTTATGGCGATGTAGGTTGTTATGGTGGTACGGGTGTGGCGACACCCAATATTGATTTGCTCGCACGTCAGGGCTTACGTTTTACCCGTGCCTATGCCAGTTCGGCTACCTGTACACCTTCACGCTACTCCATGCTGACAGGACGCTATGCTTTCCGAACACCAGGAACCGGTGTAGCGCCGGGTGACGCTTCCTTGCTCATCGACACCACTTACTTTACCCTGGCGGATGTATTTCACCAGGCGGGTTATCGGACAGGGGTTGTCGGGAAATGGCACCTGGGCCTCGGCGGACCTGAAGGTCCGGACTGGAATGGCATCATCCGCCCCGGTCCGCTGGAGCTGGGCTTTGACTACGCTTTTCTTATACCAGCCACCAATGACCGGGTGCCTTGTGTCTTTGTTGAAGATCATGGAGTGGTAGGACTTGATCCCCGCGATCCGATCCGCGTCAGCTACCGGGAACGGATCGGCGAGCAGCCCACCGGAAAAGAGCATCCGGAACTGCTCCGCATGCACCCTTCCCACGGGCATGATCAAACCATCGTCAATGGCATCAGCCGCATCGGCTACATGACGGGTGGACAGGATGCCTTATGGCGTGATGAAGACATCGGCGACACGCTGGTATCCAAGTCACTCCAATTTATCCGTGCCAACCACACCCATCCTTTCTTCCTTTTTCTCTCCACCATCGATGTTCACGTTCCACGCACCCCCAATGAGCGTTTTGCCGGCACCTCGGGTATGGGTCCACGAGGCGATGCCATTGCCGAACTCGACTGGATGGTGGGGCAGGTCCGGTCAGCCCTGGAGCAATACGAGATCCTGGACCAAACGCTGATCCTCTTCAGCAGCGACAACGGACCGGTAACCGACGATGGCTATCAGGATCAATCCGATGCGTTGCTGGGAGACCATCAGCCCCGTGGCGGATTGCGTGGCGGCAAATACAGTGCGCTCGAAGCCGGTACCCGCATCCCTTTCATTGCCTCCTGGCCGGGGCGTATCCCGGTTGGCCAGACATCGGATGCTCTAATGAGCCAGGTAGATCTGGTGCGATCAATGGCTGCCCTGACAGGCACTGTGGTTCCTGATGATCAGGCTACCGACAGCGAAGATCAGCTGCCTGCACTGCTGGGTGACTCGACTACCGGCCGTATCCAGCTGATCCAGGAAGCTATCCAGCAGGTATTGACCTATGTCGAAGGCGACTGGAAATACATCCCTCCCCACGACGGTCCCGTGATGGTGCCCTGGGGGGTAGCCAATGAGACCGGTTTTAATGCTTCTCCCCAACTGTACCATCTGAGCGAAGACCCCGGTGAGCGCCTTAATGTTGCAGATCAATATCCGGACAAGGTCCGGGAAATGGCTGCCCGGCTACAGGCCCTGAACCACTGACACTCGTTGCACCACCAGGCTGGAGCCGTGGGGCTATCGGGGCGTTATGCCTTCGATATGGGACATCCTTTGATACCTCTGTCACCTCTTTTACTTCTGCCACTTCTTTTACTTCTGCTGGGTTAACCCCATATAAATGGGAGACGATACACTTATGAAAATTTTATGTTGGTCCACATTTGGACATTTACTAGTTGGCAGCAATGATTCTTGATCAGCACCTTTGATTGCCAAACCCACCGAACGGAACCTTAAGTGGGCATTGTCAATCAAATGTGCTTCTTAGCGTTCGGTGTCCTGCTACATCACAGGACAAGTTTCGACAACACAAAGCGGTACGCAACAATAAGTTTTTTTCCGGTAAGTCAATCTTCTTTTTCGTCAAATACCGGTACGGAGAAGTGTATCCAATACCTGAATGGATACGCTCATAATTGTAAAACTGGATAAATCGATCATACGTTTGTGAAGCCTGTCCGAGGTCTTCAAAATCATAAGACTGCCAGATCAGTTTTTCTACGATGCTGTGGTACGATTCAATATGAGCATTCTGTTCTGGCGTAGCTGGTTTGATAAATTCTTGACTGACCTGCTGGTTGGCAAAATACTGACGCACTTCTGCGGCTATAAATTGGGATCCATTATCGTTGCGAACATAGATTTTCTTCGGAAGTGAATACAGCGAAAAGATCTGTTCAAACAGTTTAATAATATCTCTCTTCTGAATCGACCAGGCCATATAATGACCCAGCACCCAACGGGATTCTACATCGATCACGGTAACCGTTAATCCATTGCGACGCTGCCCGTGGACATAGCCATATTTGATATCTATTTCCAGATACTCCAGACTGATACGGCATGGTGGTAACAGATCCTTGACCCATTCCCTGTCCCTGGGCCTTGCTTGCCTTTTCTTCTTGTTGACCAATTGATGCTCCTTCATCAAACGGTATACCTTCTTTTCGTTGATCATGTAATGCCTGGACTGTTGCAGCCATCGCGTGACTTTTCGGTATCCATAATCCACAAACTCTTGATCCAGGATCCATTTGATGTCTTCTACGACCTGTTCATTCCAGACCCATTGTCCCGAATAGGTCATCGTGTGTTCCGATGCCCGACATCCACGTTTACCGTTCGTATTTCTACGTGCTTTCCTGCCGTAGTAAGTACTCGATGCAACACCGGTGTACTTCAATACTAGACGCACCGGATGCCCCTCTGCTATGAACATTTCTGCGACCATCAATCGTTCTTCAAGCGTATTTGGCTTTTTTTTAGCAGCTCTTCTTTGATCCGCAAGGCCAGCTCTTTTTCCGCCAGCATCTCTTTATACGCTTTTAACTCTCGTTTCAACTGCTCATTCTCAACTTCTAAATCGGTCTTTACCACTGGTGATCGATTCTCCAGTCCGATGGAGCCATCCTTTTCATAACGGTCAATCCACCGACGTAACACACTATCCGACAATTCATATTCCCGCCGTGCTCGTGTTACCCCATGTCGCTTGCTGTATTGTATGATTTCTAATTTCTGAGCTACCGTGAAGCTCCTTCTGTGACGAGTCATTTGCACTCTTTTTTATGGTTATAAAATTAAGCGCATTTTCTCCATCTATTTAGGGGGTCAGCAGGCTGCCACCTCTTTTACTTCCATGCTCCATGCTAGTCCCCGGGCTGAAGCCGTGGGGTTATAGGGAGTTCCACGTCTGCCACTTCTGATACTTCTGATACTTCTGATACCTTTTTTTACCTTTTACCTCCATGCTCTATGCTCTATGCTCTATGCTCCATGCTAGTCCCCGGGCTGAAGCCGTGGGGCCATCGGGGCGTTATGCCTTCGATATGAGACATCCTTTGATACCTCTGTCACCTCTTTTACTTCTGCCACTTCTGCCACTTCTGATACCTCTGATACTTCTGATACCTTTTTTTACCTTTTACCTCCATGCTCTATGCTCCATGCTCCATGCTAAAAGCCGTGGGGCTATCGGGGCGTTATGCCTTCGAATGGACATCCTTTGATACCTCTGCCACTTCTTTTACCTCTTTTACCTCTAAAATTCGTCAGCCTCTTGCATAATTCACCAGGATGTTTGATATTAGCCGGATTTTTCGTCCATTAAATGCCGAATATTCCGACATATCAAAAATAGAACCTTATGAACACAGAATTCATCCAGGAGAAGAGCTTTCATTTTACCCTTCATACATTGTCTTTTTGCCACGACCTGGCGCAGCACCAGGAGTACACCCTATCCCAAAAGCTCCTAGAGCAGCTGCAGCACATCCAGACCACCGTTCAGGAGGCCCTGGCCGCACGCCGGCCTTCTGAGCGCTGGATGCGCCGCATGAAAGCCGTCAAGTTGCTCCGCGAGACCACCGGTTATCTGACAGATACCCCGCATGCCGCCGGGTTATTGGATGAAGGGAAAGCCTTTATGGAAATGTTGAATTTTGAGGGTTGAATGTTGAATGGAGGTGGTTATGCAAAAGAAAAACATTGTGCTCGAAAAAAGCTTTGCCTTTTCCCTGCAGGTCATCGGGTTATACAAAGTCATGCAGGGGAATAAGGAATATGTTATATCAAAACAACTACTGAAATGCGGAACCAGCATTGGGGCCAATATCCATGAAGCAGGTGCCGCCCAAACCAAAAAGGATTTCATCACTAAAATGGCAATAGCGTCTAAAGAAGCCAGGGAAACTCAATACTGGCTCCGGCTTCTCCAACAAAGCAACTTGGTTCAACTTGACATTCAATCCGTACTGGATAGTTCCGATGATCTGATAAACCTGCTAACCGCCATCGTAAAGACCGCACAAAACAACAGCGGTCGATGATTGCATCCACTATCAAACTTTTTAACTGCTAGAAATGCAGAACAAACACTTATGGAGATGTTCAGCGCAGAATAGGGCATTTACTCCCATTCAACACTCAGCATTCAACCTTCAACATTGTAATACGTGTATGTCAATTGCCACACCTATTATTCCCTCCGCTACGGCACCCTGTCGCCGGAGGATCTGGCCGCCACCGCCGCCGCCCAGGGGGTGACCGTCATGGCACTGACCGACATCAACAATACTTCCTGCACTTTTGAGTTCATCGCCGCATGCAAAAAACATGACATCAAGCCGGTAGCCGGTATCGAATTCCGTCGCGATCATCAATTCCTTTATGCAGGCCTGGCCCGTAATGAAGAGGGATGGCACAACCTCTGTGCCTTCCTCAGCGAGCACTCGCTGGAAGACAAGCCGCTACCCCAGGTCATGCCACCCATGAAGGACGTCTTCATCATCTACCGCCGTCTGGTCAAGCCCCTCGCCGACTTCTACGACTACGAATACCTCGGTGTACGTCCCGAAGAGGTCAACAAACTCTACCGTTCCGACACCTCCCGGCATCCGGACAAACTGGTCGTCTTTCATCCCGTCACCTTCACCGACGAGGACGGTTTCCGCACCCACAAACTGCTGCGTTGCATTGACCTCAACATCGTCCTGGGAAAACTAACTCCGAAAGATCATGCCCCCGCCACAGAAGTATGGCTCACGCCGGACACGCTGCGCATGACCTTCCAGCAATATCCCCAGGTCATCGCCAACACCGAACAAATGCTGGAGGCCTGCTCCATCGACATGACCTGCAGCCACCAGCATAACCGGCGCACCTTCACCGGACAGGCCGGTGGCGACCAGAAACTGCTCACCAAGCTGGCTCTCAACGGCTGCGAACGCCGCTATGGCGCTCACCACCGGCAAGCTCAGGAACGTACCCAAAAAGAACTCAAAGTGATCTTTCAGCTGGGCTTTGCCTCTTACTTCCTCATCACCTGGGACATCATCCGCTACGCCCACTCCGCCGGCTACCACCACGTGGGGCGGGGCAGCGGCGCCAACTCGATCGTCGCCTACTGCCTCTACATCACGGATGTAGACCCGCTGGAGCTGGACCTGTACTTCGAGCGCTTCATCAACCCCCACCGCAGCTCGCCACCAGACTTTGACATCGATTTCAGCTGGGACGAACGCGATGACGTCACCGACTACATCTTCAAGCGCTATGGCCGTGAACATACCGCCCTGCTGGCCACCTACAACACCTTCAAGGGCAAGTCCATCATCCGCGAACTGGGCAAGGTGTTCGGCCTGCCCAAGGCCGACATCGATACCATCGTCGAACAGCCGCTGGCCTCTCACAAACACCACCCTTTCGCCCGCTACATCTTTAAATATGGCAAGCGCATCGAGGGTTTTCCCAACTACCTGTCCATCCACGCCGGAGGCATCCTGATCAGCGAGCAGCCCCTCTTCTACCACACCGCCCTGCAGTTAATGCCCAAGGGCTTTCCCATCACACACTTCGACATGTATGGCGCCGAAGACCGGGGCTACCACAAGTACGATATCCTCAGTCAGCGCGGCCTCGGACATATCAAGGATGCCGTCGAATTCATCCGCCACAACCAGGGACAGATCGTCGATATCCACGACGTCGCCGCCATCAAGGAAGATCAAAAAGTGCGCGCCCAGCTGCGTTCCGGCCACTGCATCGGCTGCTTTTACATCGAGTCACCGGCCATGCGGGGACTACTCACCAAGCTGCAATGCGA
Organism: Lewinellaceae bacterium; assembly: GCA_020636135.1. Taxonomy (NCBI): domain Bacteria; kingdom Pseudomonadati; phylum Bacteroidota; class Saprospiria; order Saprospirales; family Lewinellaceae; species Lewinellaceae bacterium. The sequence goes on along the minus strand of JACJYK010000002.1, from coordinate 173,078 downwards.
CAATTACGTGCATCTCGTCGCCGCCAGCTCCATCATTCGCCCCGGCGTAGCTAAATCCGGGATGATGCGTGAATACATCAAACGCTTTCATGAGCCGGACACCACCCAGTACCTGCACCCCGTCTTCGAAGAACACCTGGGAGAGACCTTTGGCGTCATGGTCTACCAGGAAGATGTGATGAAGATCGTACACCACTTCGCTGGCCTGGACCTGGACGAGTCGGACGTCTTGCGCCGCATCATGACCGGCAAGAAAAAAACCTCCGATACCTTCCGGCGACTGCAGGAAAAATTTTTCCGCAATTGCAAAACCCGCGATTATCCCGACAGCCTCACCCAGGAAGTCTGGCGTCAGGTGGAGAGCTTCAGCGGCTATTCGTTCTGCAAGGCGCACTCGGCCAGCTTTGCCGTGGAGTCCTTCCAGAGCCTCTACCTGAAGACCTACTTCCCCCGGGAGTTTATGGTGGCCGTGATCAATAATTTCGGAGGATTCTATCACACCGAGCTGTATGTCCACGAAGCCCGTATGTATGGTGCCAACATCGAACCACCTTCGGTGAATCACTCCACCTACCTGACCACCATCTACGACAAAGATGTCTATCTGGGCTTCATCCACATCAACTCATTGGAACGCAGCATCGGCCAGCAGATCGTGGAAGAACGGCTGGAAAATGGCCCTTACCGCCATCTTGAGGATTTTGTGCGCCGCATCGATATCGGCCGCGAGCAACTGGAATTGCTCATCCGCATCGGCGCCTTCCGCTTTACCGGCATGAACAAATACGAGCTGATGTGGGAGAAAAATGCCGTCTACGCCCCTGAGCTGGCCCATCAACCCGGGGTGCTTTTCGAAGAACCGGTAGACGACTACCAGTTGCCAGAACTGGCAGAGACCCGCTTCGAGCAGGCCTTTGACGAGATCGAATTGCTGGGTTTCCCACTGTGCTCTCCTTTCGACCTGCTGCAGACGCCTGACCTGGGCGATATTCAGACTGCCCAAATGGCCGCCCACATCGGCAAAGAGGTCTCCATGATCGGCTACTACGTAACCCGTAAAAACGTCACCACCGTCAATGGCAAGCTAATGAACTTCGGTACCTGGCTGGACAGCGAAGGACAATTTTTCGACACCACCCACTTCCCGCCCAGTCTGGCCCAATACCCCTTCCAGGGTCGTGGCTGCTACCGCATCACCGGCAAGATCGTCGAGGACTTCGGCTTTCCCAGCATGGATGTCGTCAAGATGGAAAAGCTGCCCTGGGTGAAGGATGAAAGGTATTAGGGGTAAAGGGTGTGGGGTGTGGGGTATGGGGTGTGGGGTATGGGGTTCATGCCTGAAATAGGGTGACCGCGGATGCCGCTTCTTTTTAATGATGTTTGCTTTGCATACATCTGTATGCTGAGGATTATTGGTCGTGTTTACAAAAGTGTTTCACACAATAACATCAGGCCGGGGAGATCATTCCTGAAGGGACTCTCTTGATTAATGCAGATTTTGTACCTTGAATTGAGTCATCGAATTACATCGATTATTGGTCCAAGTTCAAATTGTCAATCATGAAACGCCGTACCTTCCTGCGCCACACCTCCCTTGCTACAGCAGCCATTGCCATGCCCTGGATACGCCGCTTTCCGGATGACCGAAAAATTGGTATTGCACTACTGGGCCTGGGGAACTACGCCACCAACCTGCTGGCGCCATCTTTTGCCTTTACAGAGCATTGTTACCTGGCTGGTGTCGTCACAGGCACCCCTGCTAAAGCAAAAGAGTGGATGACCAAGCACAATCTGCCGGCAGGAAATGTCTACAACTACGACAATTTTGATGAGATACGGCATAATGATGCCATCCAGGCTGTGTACGTGGTAACGCCGAATGCACTCCACTCGCCCTTTGTCATCCGTGCTGCACAAGCCGGCAAACATGTCCTGTGTGAAAAGCCTATGGAGATATCCGTAGAACGGGCACAATCGATGATCGATGCGTGTGAAGCCGCAGGTGTCAAGTTACAGATCGGTTATCGTTGCCAATACGATCCCACGCACCGCGAAATTATGCGGCTTGGCCAGGATCGCGTCGATGGTGCAGTGAAAGTGATCGATTCACATTTTTCATTTTACGGCGTAAATGGTACCAACTGGCGCTTCACCGACCCCAAATTATCCGGTGGCGGACCTCTGATGGATATCGGTGTTTACTGTATGAATGCGGCCCGATACACGACTGGTGAGAACCCTGTCGCCATAACTGCTCAATCTTTCAAAACCATCCTGGATAAACTACCCGGCATGGAGGAGACCATAAGCTGGCAAATGGAATTCCCTTCGGGCGCCATGGCCAATTGTACCTCCAGTTATGTAGCAAATGCCAATTACATAAAAGTCCATGCCGAAAAAGGTGGCTTTGGCATCGAACCGGCTTTCAGCTACGACACCTCACTGGGCTACCATGGCAGAGACCAGTTCTCCCATCCGGAGCATCATCAGCAGGCAGCACAGATGGATGCTTTTGCACTGAATGTACTGCAAAACACACCGGTTATCACGGATGGAAAAGAAGGATGGCGGGATATGCGTGTTATCGAGGCTATCTATGAAGCAGCCAGGACGGGTAGCCGTATTAAAATGAATTGGTAACTATTGGCAGGAAGTATCGGGAAAGAAAAAGGAGATGGAAAGGATGATGCTAGCGATCAATCCACTTCCATCTCACTGATTTTCTGCTGCTTGTAGACCGCTTTCATGACTTCATTACGGCGCTGTACAGAAGGCTTGGTGAAGTGTTTACGATCACGCAATTTCTTCAGAATCCCAACACTCTGATATTTGCGCTTATAACGCTTCAACGCCTTGTCAATAGATTCGTTGTCTTTAACTTCAATGATTAACATACTACTTCGAATTAATCAAGATTTGAAAAAAGCGAGGCAAAATTATACCATAACTTTGATATTTACAATAGGTCCGTTCAGAATAAAACCAACCCGTAAATAGCTCCCTTTTTACCTCATCCACGTACATTTATCCAACCAATTCAGCGACTGTAATTCATGGATGAGGCTCAACTGGTAAAGTACTTAAAAGACAACTACAACCTGCAGGGTGAATGGCATGCATTGCCGGGGGAGCTCGGACTTCATTACAGGCTTACCACCCCAGGAAATAACCGCTATGTTGTAAAAATTAACCAGGAACCCGAAGCAGGTCCCTGGCTTGATCTGCAACACCGGGCAATGGACCATGTGCATGGCCGCATCCGTGATTTTGGTTTGCCCTATTCCGTTCCGGACCTCCATGGATCAACCTATCAGGAGATACAGCCCGGAATGTGGTTGCAGGTACTGGAATGGGTACCCGGGAGACTATTTGCCCAGGTCAATCCGCAAAGTCCGGAATTGCTTGCGGACACCGGAAAAAAACTCGCCGGGTTAACCTCCGCACTGCGGGATTTTGACCATCCTCATGCACATCGGTTTCTCAAATGGAACATTGCCGAAATAAGCTGGACAAAGCCTCACCAGGACCTCTTTGCCCCTACCGAACGATCGAAGATTCAGGCACTATACCACCGGTTTGAGATCCAGCAAACAGCCTGGGCATCTTTGCGTAAACAGGTACTCTACCACGACGCCAACGATTACAATATTCTGGTCACCCCGGATCCTTACCAGCCCTCCATTGCAGGATTCATCGATTTCGGTGACATCGTCTATACCCAGACCATCCATGACCTTGCCATAGCCTGCACCTATCTGCTGATGGGGAAGCCAGACCCCGTGCACCAGGCTATCCCTTTGATCCAGGCCTACCACAAGCACCATCCGCTGACTCCGGAGGAGATCCACTGCCTGGGTGGCTGTATCGGGGCCCGTTTATTGATCAGTGCAACCGTTGCGGTGATCAACTTAAAAGAGCATCCGGAAAACGCCTATCTCCAGGTAAGCAATCAGGGGGTATGGGAAATGATCGATCACTGGCTGGACACCGATCCGGCCTATGCTGAAATGGTTTTCCGGCAGGCTTGCGGCTGGGAACCGAGCCCGAAACGATATGCTTACGATCAGTGGATCGGGAGTCATCCTTCTTTTCAGCCCGTCATTCAGGCGGATTGGAATCTTCAGGGTGTCTATCTGGATCTGGGCATTGCCAGCACTGCCCTGGGCCACTTTGAGGAATACGTCGATTTGGACACCTTCGATAATAAGATACGCCAGATGGTCGGCGCTAAAAGGAATGGAATTGGCTACGGTGGCTACCGTGAGATCCGACCGCTTTATACATCAGACCATTTCCGGGATCTGGGTGCGGAAGGCCCACGCTGGCGTACCCAGCACCTGGGCCTGGACATATGGTCTCCCGCCGGAGAACCTGTTCATGCTCCCTGGGAAGGTACCGTACACAGTTTGCAGGATAACCGGGGAGATCGCAATTACGGGGCAACCATTATCCTTGAACATCATTCCGGCGATCTTACCTTTTATACCCTATATGGTCATTTATCCCGTAACTCGCTGTCCGGTCTGGCTCCCGACCAGCAGGTGAAGGCGGGCGATTGTATTGCACATACCGGCGCAATGTCAGAAAATGGAGGCTGGCCTCCCCACCTTCATTTCCAGATCATCCTGGACTTGCATGGCTGGACAGGGGATTTTCCCGGGGTAGCCTATGCGAGTCAGATCGATATCTGGAGCAGCAACAACCCCGATCCCATGCTCTGGATTCCACCTCTCGCTGCAGCAGAGGCTGAGCGCCGGAAAAATCGCCGCCCGGACCAGACAGAACTGCTGCATAGACGTGAAAACGTTTTGGGTCCAAATCTCAGTCTTTCGTACCGGCAACCCTTACACATGCAGCGTGGCGAAATGAGTTATTTAATCGCTGCCGACGGCCGCAAATACCTGGACACCGTCAACAATGTAGCACATGCCGGGCACGAAAATAAACGGGTGGTCAGGGCAGGGCAAAATCAAATGGCCGTCCTGAACACCAATACGCGTTACCTGCATCCCGCCATCATCGATTGCGCGGAATACCTCCTGGCTAAAGCACCCCGGCACCTTGAAGTGTGCTACTTCGTCAACTCCGGCAGTGAAGCCAACGAGTTGGCCATGCGGATGGCACGCACCATCACCGGTCGTTCACGGATGGCAGCGCTGGATATGGGTTATCATGGCAACACCCAGGCCTGTGTGGATGTCAGTTCCTACAAGTTCAACCGCAAAGGGGGAAAAGGCCAACCGGAACATACCTTACTGCTCCCCCGGCCTGATCCTTATCGCGGCATTCTGGCTGACCACCCGGGCAGTGACCGCACCTATGCCCGCGATGCTATGGATCGTATCCGGCTCTGGCAGCAGCAAGAGGTTACCCCCGCAGCCCTGATCGCAGAGACCATCATGAGTTGCGGAGGACAAATTGTACCTCCGGATGACTATTTTCCGGCAGTCTATGCAGCCATGCACCAAGCCGGCGGTCTGTGCATTGCCGATGAAGTACAACATGGATTGGGCCGGGCCGGAGATTATTTTTTTGCCTTCGAAAAATATGGGGTCAAGCCCGACATGGTCACCATCGGGAAGCCCTTCGGTAATGGCCACCCGCTGGGGGCAGTACTCACAACCCGGGCGGTGGCCGAAGCCTTTCACACGGGCATGGAATACTTCAATACATTCGGAGGCAACCCGGTATCGGCTACCATTGGCCTTGAAGTGCTCCGCATTCTTGATGACGAAGCGCTACCGGAACACGCCTCCCGCATGGGGCTGTACCTGAAAAAAAATTTGGCTGAACTTGCTGTAGCAAACCCCATCATCGGGGATGTGCGGGGTGAAGGTTTATTCCTCGGTTTTGAGCTCGTCGCAGACCCCGGCACGAAAATGCCCGCTACCCGGGCCGCCGGTTACCTGGTTAATCGTATGCGTACGCTGGGAATACTAATGAGTACGGATGGTCCGGATGATAATGTCATTAAGATCAAACCACCGATGTGCATCACCCGGGAACAGATCGATCTTTGTCTGCAACTGCTTAGCCAAACATTGAAGGAAGATGCAATGCAAATCTGACCAATCCAGCTAACCCGCTGACAATTCTTATACCTGGCAACTGGAATACAAAGTCTGAAGTTATCAGTCCAACAGCTTCAGATCCGCCTCCCTCCGTGCCCGAAACTCTGAATTGGCTTTCCATTGAGGCATTTCCTGGCCGTCAGCCAGCCGTACTCCTATGTTGAAAAATAACTGCATATCCTGCTGGATACCCCGTAAATCCCAGGTCGCTTTATCGTATTCGTCCTGAGGTTTATGGTACCGGTTAGCTGTGTAATCTTTTTGCTTCTCCATGGCGTACTCCCTGCCTTTTTCAGCATGGTCGTATCCTCCTTGTGCAAATAAAGCGGGTACCCCTACTTTGGCAAAATTGAAATGATCGGATCGGTAGAAAAATCCCTTTTCAGGCTCTTGCTCCCCTAAAATGTATCGTCCCTGTTTGGCAGCCTCTTCCTTGGCTATGTCATCCATATCGGATTGACCCAGTCCGGTTATGGTCAGGTCTTTCATAGGCCCATTGGGATTCAGGCCATCCATATTGATGTCTGCTATGGTGTGGGGTATCGGATAGATCGGATGTTCCGCATAATATTGAGAACCCAACAAACCCTGTTCTTCACCAGTCACAAACAAAAAGATCACTGACCGGTCCGGAGCCTTGGGCAATTTGGTAAATGCATTGGCAATTGCCAGCAGTCCGGCAGTCCCTGATCCGTTATCCAGGGCGCCATTGTAAATACTATCGCCATCCACGGCTTTGCCAATCCCGAAATGATCCCAGTGAGCCGAATAAAGAATGTATTCGTCGGGCCGTGTGCTTCCAGTGATCTTGCCAACCACATTCCGGGACTCATCGTACTTGAAGGTATTCTCCAGTGAAGCGGAAACCGTCATCCCCAATGTTTGAGGTTTAAAGTCCGGTTTCTTGGCATTTTGGATGAGCTGGGCAAAATCAACACCGGCAGCTTCCATGATGCGCTTGGCCGCATCCAGGGTGATCCAGGATTCCATGGCGCATTTATCCGCATTTTTGTTTTCCGACCGCAATCCAAGTCGTGCTCCAGACCATCCGCTTTGCACCACAAACCAGGGATAACCGGCCATATTGGTCTCATGAATGATGATCACAGCGTCGGCACCCTGACGAGCTCCTTCCTCGTATTTGTAGGTCCAGCGGCCATAGTAGGTCATGGTATTGCCTTTAAAATAAACGCTGTCATCCTGACGAAATCCGGGATCATTGACTAATACCAGGGCGGTTTTACCATGCATATCAATACCGGCGTAGTCGTTCTTGCCGTATTCAGGTGCAACAATCCCATATCCACAGAAGACCAGCTCGGATCCGTTAAGCGTGAGCTTTTCTTCTTCACGCTGGGTAGTCAATACAAAATCCTTGTCCAGTTTCAGATCGACCGAAGTGCCTTTACCGACAATGTTCATGTCTTCCGATGGATGCCCGGTGATCTCCACCATGGGAACCTTCTGGTAGTAGGAATCTCCGTTGCCGGGCTCCACACCCATACTCTGCATTTCACTCTTCAGGTAGTCCACGGTCAGTTCTTCCCCCTGTGTGAATGGTTTCCGGCCCTGTAAACTATCGGAAGCCAGTACGGACAGGTATTGATCGAAATCGGAAGATTCTACGGTGACGGGTTGCTGAGTCGTCTGACATGCCATCAAAGCTGCCAGCATTAAGATGAAAGTAATGCGCATTGGATACATTGGTTTATATTTAATAAATCCCACCTGAGTGCTGAATTCGAAGATCAGGTGGCACGCTGTTCCTTACAGGATTTTTCATACAGCACTTCCTTAAGAAACCCGGTTTCACAGACTGAAGTTCAAGTGGCACCCTGCTGACCATAATGATAACCATCAGCAGGATGCCCTTTCCCGGCATTTATGGCTTGCCACTTCCTGCGATGGCTTTTAATCCTTCTTTGGACAATGCCTGATTGATGGCCGGCAACTGATTGTTGATGACCATTTGCAGTTTATCCAGATGTCCAGCCAGTTCAGCTGACAGTTCTTTGAAAACCTGGTGAGCAGCTGATGTAGGTTTGGCATCACCTGTCTCTACACTTCTCCGCAGGGATGCGAGCCGGTTGTTAAGCTTGATCGGGAAGTTCAGCGGATCCTGATTGCTCTGATTACGCACCTGGTACAAATCTTCCTCGATGGGTTTCATCTGGTCCAGCAAAGTCTGCATCTGTTTTTTCAGGTCATCCGATTTGACCTGGGCCATTCGGTCCTGGATCTCTTTGCGAATTTGTCTTATCTGAATCACCGCTTCATTTGCTGCACTGGTTTTATCCCGGATCTGCATGGCGAGTTCAAATTGTTCCTCCAGATCTTTGGCCGTAACCCCTTGCAGATTGGGATCAATTTTAATCGCAAAATTTTTCTTTTCCTGGTGATCACCTACCGTAATCCTTACCTGATAATCCCCAAGCGGTGCACTCGGACCAACCTGCGGCCTTCCGCTCCAGATGATCATCCCATCAAAGACGGTCGCTCCCGGATAATTCAGATCCCAGGTGAATTCATTGATCCCGGCTTTGGTGGTCGGCTTTGCAGGACCGCTTCGCATATACCAGGGCACATTGTTGTTGGACTTATTGTCTGGTTGCTTACCTGTATACGATTGGATCAGGTTTCCGTGCGCATCAAGGATCTCAATGGTCACACTGTCAGCCTGCTTGGGAAGGTAATACTGGATGGCTGCATTGTAAACGCTGCGAATCGCATCTGAGGGCTGAAACAAGGTGACCGGGCCTTGCATTACTTCCGCATTCACCTCGCGCAATGGATTGATATCATCCAGGATCCAAAATCCGCGTCCATGGGTTCCCAATACTACATCATCGTTCTTGACGACCAGGTCACGGATAGGCGTATCCGGCAAATTCAGCTGAATGGGCTGCCAGTGATCTCCATTGTCGAAGGATACATAGACACCATGTTCTGTACCCAGGAAAAGCAATCCTGGCCGGACCAGGTCTTCCCGCACAGCACGGGCAAAATGTCCGGGCTTGATACCGGTAACAATTTTTGTCCAGGTCTTACCATAATCCGTCGTGCGGAATACATAGGGCTCCCGGTCATCCACCTGATAACGGTTAGCCGCTACATAGGCTGTACCCGGATCGTGATGGGATGCTTCGATAATACTTACACGGGAGAATTTAGGTAAATCCTTGGGGGTGATGTCAACCCATTTCTTTCCGCCGTCGCGGGTGATGTTGATCTTGCCGTCATCCGATCCGGCCCAGATGGTATTGATATCAAAGTTGGACGGTGCCAGTGCAAAAACCGTGGCGTAGATCTCCGGTCCGTTCATGTCATTGGTAATAATACCTCCGGTTTCGCCTAACGTTTCCGGGTCGGCGTACGTGAGGTCCGGGCTGATTTTCTCCCAGGTCTGGCCATCGTCCATGGTCTTCCAGACATGCTGGGAGCACGTATACATGATGGTTGGGTCCTGCGGGCTGAAAACGATGGGGAAGGTCCATTGCCATCTTTCCGGTAATGCGCTGGACGGCTCTCCCGAAAAGAAGCGCGGATAGACCTGAATATCCCGCACCTGACCGGTCTTGCGGTTGTACCGGGTCAGCAATGCCCCCTGACTGCCGGCATAGAATACATCCGGATCGGTAGGCGACTGGGCAATGTAACCGCTTTCTCCTCCACCAACAGCATAATACCAGCCATGATTGGGACCGCGCGCCTGCATATGATCCCATCCGTCACTGGGTATGGCCAGGGTGCTGTTGTCCTGCTGGGCACCGGCGACATGATAGGGAACATCGCTGGTCGCCATAACATGGTAAACTTGCGTAGTACAATAATCTTCTTCGGTCCAGGTCTTACCTCCATTGAGACTGACGACACCTCCTCCATCATTCCCACTGATCATGCGTTGCGGATCATTCGGATCGATCCACAGGTCGTGATTATCACCATGTGGTGGATCTATGGTAATGTCAAAATTCTTTCCGCCGTCGGTGGATTTAAAGAAGCCCACATTGAGGCAATAGACGACATCTTTATCCCAGGGGTCAGCATAGATGCGTGAGTAATAAAAGGCCCGTTGACGCAGTTTCCGTTCGTCATTGGTGCGCTTCCAGGTCCAGCCACCGTCATCGGAGCGGAATACGCCCCCTTCATTGGCCTCCACGATCGCATAGAGTCGGTTGGGATCCGCAGGAGAAACGGTAATACCTATCTTGCCCAGGGGGCCTTCCGGCATGCCCGGGTTTTTGGTGAGTTCAATCCAGTTATCCCCGCCATCGACCGATTTCCACAATTTGCAGTAAGGCCCGCCGCCCCACATTTTCCAGGCTTTACGGTAAACCTGCCAGGTAGTAGCATACAAAACGTTGGGGTTGGTACGGTCAATGATCAGATCCGCTGCACCTGCCTTAGGACTTTCGTACAATACTTTTTTCCAGGTGTTGCCTCCATCCACGGATTTAAAAACACCCCTTTCCTCATTGTCTCCATAAGGGTGACCGAGGGCAGCAACATACACGATGTTCGGATTCGTCGGATGAACGCGGATACGCGAAATAACCTGTGTCTCGGTCAGGCCGATGTGATGCCAGGTCTTGCCTCCATCGGTTGTCTTGTAAACTCCGTCACCCTGGGTGATGCTGCCGCGCAACTCCGATTCTCCCATACCGATATACACGATGTCAGGATTGGTCTCTGCGACAGCAACAGCTCCAACGGATGAGCTGGTCAACTGCCCATCAGTAACCGGTGCCCATTCGTTCCCTCCGTCGGTCGTTTTCCACAATCCGCCGCCGGTAGCTCCAAAATAATACTCATTGGGGCGCCCGGGTGAACCCGACACGCCCAGGCAGCGACCGCCTCGTTCAGGACCTATATTACGCCATTTAAGATTGTTGTAGTAGGTTTCCGGAACCTGGGCTTGCAGGACTGGAATAGCAAGAATTATGGATAATATCCAGGAGAAAATGTGTTTGCGCATGTCTACCGTTTTTTTCATCAATAAGAGGCGCTCAATTTAGAAAACTTTCAAAGCATTTTATGGGTAATAACCCCACAACTGGCAACCTCAGAGCGGCCATGTGAGCTAAATCACCAAACGGACTACCTGCTGGAGAGTGACTGGACACTGCGTCCAGAAAATGGTATAAAGGATTATCTCAGATCCGGTGATCCTCGTAGGTATAAGCCGGTGCGGCTTCTTTGAGGGCCATATAATCGTCTGCAGACAGCTTGTAGTCCAATGCTGCTATCATGCCTTTAAGTTGTTTTTCCGTACGGATGCCTACCACAGCCACATCTACTTCGGAGCGTTTAAGGACAAAATTCAATGCGACCAGTTCCGGAGATAAGGAACCAGCCACCTGTTTGATCTTTTCCTGGACGAAAGCCACCATATCCGCATTACGCGCCAGATAGTCTTTCGCCGGCTTATCGACCAATAATCCCTGGGCCAATGTGCCCCGGAGCAAAATGCCGATCCCTTTGTCGGCCAGCAAAGGAAAGATCTGCTCTTCCGGCCGGCGGTCCAGCAAGCTGTATTGAACCATTACACTGGCTAAACCCGAGTTTTCCACCCACCACTTGATGACGGTGGGGCGGATCGAAGAAATTCCATAATTACGGATCAGGCCTTCCGACTGTAGTTGCGTCATTGCCTCCAGACTTTCATCGAGCGGATCCTCCATGGTACCGCCGTGCATCTGATACAAATCAATGTGATCGGTTTTCAGGCGCTTCAAACTCTCTTTTATTGCTTTTACAATGTATTCCTTCCTGGGGTTCCAGGTCCAGCTCCCGTCCGCTTTCCATTCATTTCCTACCTTGGAACAAAGAAACACCTTATCCCGCCGGTCATGGATGGCTTTCCCGACAACCTCTTCGTTCCCGCCCTGCTGATACAGGTCAGCGGTATCCAGAACGTTGATGCCGGCATCCAGCGCATGATGGATCAACTTGATCGACTCAGCTTCATTGTCTACGGGCAATGACATACAGCCAAGGCCGATTTCACTGAGCATATTGTCGGTTTTTCCAAGTTTACGAAGCTTCATTGTCCAGTTTGGTTTGCTTTGTTCAATCGTTTTGATGCCTCTTCAAGAGTATATTCTGCGTCTGCCAGGAGTTTGTTGACACGATCACAAAGGTCTGTCGCCTGCTTGACCGTACCCAGTGGATTGATCAGGTTCATATGGGCTTCGGAGGCCAACCTGCGTGCCAATTCGGAGTTTTGCTGTGCTTCTTTCAGGCCATCCGCACCTGCCCGGGACACCAGACGTTGACGGCGCACCTCGATGGAATCCATCCGGGGTTGAAAGGTAGCCAGCTGCTGCATAAACACCGGATCTGCTTCAGCAATGGCTTCTTCCATTTTAGTATGTCGGATGTTATTATCGCGCATTGATCTGGCTTGCCCCATGGTGCCTTCTGCTGCTGTCGTTGTCTCGGCTATAATCCGGTAAAAATTTTCATATCCGGATGCCAATTGTTTGTTTCGTTCAATGATCTGGTTCCATTTTTGATCCTGTTCCGAATCCTGATGGCAGGCGAACATCCATCCCAGAACGACCGGGCTTAAAATCAGATATTTGAAGATATTGAATGTCCTCATGCGTTAAAAATGTAGAATTGACTGCAAAAATATGGCTTTTCATGGTCAAATATTTCGCGAACCGGCTCAGGATACACGGGAAGTGTGTCCAGATTACCTAATTTTGCATTCATGCACAGCACGCTCCTAAATCTCTGCAGAGAACTCGAATGAAAATAGTAATAGCCGGAGCCGGCGATATAGGCTTCCATCTTGCCAAATTGCTTTCAGCTGAAAAACAGGACATCATTCTGATCGACACCAATCAGGAAGTCCTGGATTATGCCCAATCGCATTTGGATGTGATGACAATCCGGGGTGATTCCGCATCCCTGGAAGTGTTGCGACGGGCTGAAATCTCAAAAGCCAACTTATTTCTGGGTGTTACCACATCCGAAAAGAACAACATCTTCAGTGCTATCCTGGCTAAGAAAATGGGGGCTGACCAAACCATCGCCCGCGTAAACAATCCTGAATTTCTCGCCGAAGAAGAAAAGAACAATTTCGTTGAACTGGGCATCGATTCCCTCATTTCACCACTTCAGTTGGCGGCTAAGGAGATCTACCGGCTAATCAAACAGGAACGTGTAACCGACATTTTTGATTTCGAAGATGGGAAGATTTCATTGGTCGGATTGACCCTGGATGATCATTCGAATTTCCTCAACCGGACCATCCGGGAGGTATTTCCCGTCGCTGCCAATGGAAATGGACATACCCACGTCTGCAAACCCATCGCCATATTACGGGGTAATCAAACCTTTTTACCAAGCGAAACAACCCTCCTCCGGCAAAACGACCACCTGTATTTCATCACCAAGAAAAATCAGATCGACGGCGTGGTGAATATGGCTGGCAAGGAGAAAAGAAAGATCCGCAACATTATGATCATCGGCGGTGGCACCATGGCCTTTCGGACGGCGGAACTGCTGGAGGATGAGTACAATGTCACCATCGTTGAAAAAGACAAGGAAGCGTGTAAGGACCTGATCGAACGATTGCACCACAGTCTGGTGATCCAGGGGGATTATTCCAATTTCGAATTGCTCAAAGAGGAAGGCCTGAGTTCAATGGATGTCTTTATTGCACTGACCGGAAACACCGAAACCAACATCTTAAGCAGTCTGGTAGCGAAAAACTGTGGCGTAGGCAAGACCATAGCCCAGGTGGAAAACATTGAATACACCCATATTTCTCAAAACATCGGGATCGACACCCTGATCAATAAAAAACTTATTGCCGCCAACAACATCTTCCGGTATGTACGCAAAGGGCATGTGGAGGCCATCACCAGTCTGCATGGTGTGGATGCTGAAGTCATAGAATTCCTGGTCACGAAAAATAACCGGTTGACAAAAAAACGGTTGTGTGAACTGCATTTACCGGAGTCCGCACTGGTAGGCGGGGTTATACGCGGCGAAGAAAGCATGCTGGTGAATGAGGAATTCCAACTGCAGATCGGCGACAAAGTCATCATTTTTACCTTACCGGAAGCCATCGGCAAAGTAGAAAAACTGTTCCACTGATATGATCCAATTCATGTCCATTGCCCGTGTATTGGGCGTTCTGTTGATCATATTCGGGATGATGATGGCCACCAGCATTGGTTTTTCACTCTACTTTCAAAGTGGTGACATCATTCCTCTGCTCCAGGCCAGCGGAATTACCATTGGTTCCGGATTACTGATGTTTTTTATCGGATTGCAACGCAAAGTCCACATCGGCAAGCGCGAGGGTTATCTGATCGTGGCATTGGGATGGATATTCATGACCCTTTTCGGTATGCTTCCCTTCATCATCAGCGGCGTTATACCTCATACGACAAACGCCTTCTTTGAAACCATCTCTGGACTGACCACCACCGGAGCTTCCATTCTGGACGACATCGAAGCGGTACCAAAAGGCATCCTGTTCTGGCGTTCATTGACCCAGTGGATCGGAGGCATGGGTATTATTGTGCTAACTGTAGCACTGTTACCCCTGCTGGGCATCGGTGGCATAGAACTGTTTGTTGCCGAAGTACCGGGGCCTACCTCCGACAAAATTCATCCCCGGATCGTGGAGACTGCCCGGTCTTTGTGGCTGGTTTATGTCATCCTCACCGGAGCCTGCACCGGCTTGCTGATGGTGGCCGGGATGACCTTCTACGATGCCCTCAACCATGCATTTACCACCATGGCAACCGGAGGGTTTTCAACCAAAAATGCCAGCATTGCCTATTACACCAGCCCCTACATCCAGTACATCCTGGTCTTCTTTATGTTTCTGGCCGGGACCAATTACAATCTGCTCTATTTCGGTATCCGGGGAAAACTGAAGACCATGTGGCGTAGCGATGAGTTTAAAGTATATACGATATTCATTGTGGGTGTAAGCATTATCCTGACAGGCTTTGTCTTATTCATCGTAAATGAACCTGCCGAAAAAATTTTCCGGGATGTGCTCTTCCAGGTAGTTTCCATTATCACCACTACCGGGTTTGTGACCGCCGACTATACCCAATGGTCGGTAGCGCTGACCATGTTCTTTTTTATTCTGATGTTTTTAGGTGGTAGCGCCGGATCAACCAGCGGGGGTATAAAATTTATTCGTCACATCGTATTCCTGAAAAACTCCTTTCTGGAATTTAAACGGCTTTTGCATCCACGTGCTCTGATCCGGGTGAAAATCGACCACCAGATCGTGGTTCCCCGTGTTCTGACCCATATCCTGGTCTTTCTCCTGATCTATCTTTTGGTCTTTCTCAGCGGCTCGGTAGTCGTTGCCTTTCTGGGAATGGATTTTATTTCTGCTATCGGAGCCGTAGCAACCTGTCTGGCGAATGTGGGACCGGGGATCGGAACGGTGGGACCCGTCAATAATTTTGCCGCGGTTCCCGATGCGGCCAAATGGTTTCTCAGTTTCCTGATGCTGCTGGGCCGGCTGGAGTTGTTTACCATACTGCTCCTTTTCACCCCATACTTCTGGAAATCCAATTAAGCCGGATTCTGTTTGATCAATTTTTTCAGGTCGTCCGGGTCGTGCAGTGGCAGGACATTTTCCGGAATTTGGATATCGTTAAGCAAGTCCTGGATACAGGCAACACCGATCTTTTGGCTGGGAAATGCTTCGGCCAGGGCATCGATATAGACCTGTACTTCCTGCTGTTTGCGTTGGGTGATCAGAAAGGTGATCAAAAAAGCAGGTTCCAGTTTATTCACGGCATTCTGCACGACCGTCACCGGTGTGTTGGATCCCAATAGGACAACTGGTATATGCTGGTTACGAAGCAGATAGGCTGTCACCAGCAATCCGATCTCGTGGTATTCTTCCTGTGGCAGGAACAACACGACGCCCCGCTGTGCGTCCCATGCCTGAACCGGGAGTTTATCCAGTTCGACGAGTATCTTCTGCCGGATGATGGCGGATATAAAATGTTCCTGGGCCGGTGAGATCTCTTCTGTTCTCCACATCATCCCAATCCGGTGCAACAATGGATAAATGATCTCTTTAAATGTCACCCCGATTCCCAGCCGGCGAAAACAGGAATCAATGATCTTGCGGATCCCGGTCTCATCAAAACTAAACATGCCGGCGATCATACCATTGATGGGTATCGCATAGGCGTGGTCACTGTGTTTATGCAAACACTTTTCGGTTTCGGTCATCAGCCGGTTCCGGTCGAGGCGACTGATATTGCTGATCTTCCACCCGCTTTCCAGCAGGGTTGCGATGTTCAGTAATTTGATCAGCTGGTGATCATCGTAATAGCGGATATTACTATCTGTCCGGGAAGGCTCCAATAAATTATACCGTTTTTCCCAGATCCGGATGGTATGTGCTTTGATGCCGGAATAGACTTCCAGGTCCTTGATGCTGTAGAAATTCACGGCTTTGTTTAATTATATTCAATCGAAGCTTAAACAAAAGCCGGTCAAAAAGGATGCAAAAAGGAATAAAAAACCGCTTTTTACCTAGGAAAGTTGTTCACCTACCTTCATCAGCAATGCCTTGCTGGCACGCACGCCGTCGGCTTCACTGAGAGTACTGCCTTCGTATTCGATACCGACAAAACCCTTGTAGCCGGCATCCTTGACGATTTTCATCATCCGGAGGTAGTCTGTTTCTGTTTCGTTTCCGCTGGCATCGAAACTGTGTGTTTTGGCACTGACCGCTTTGGCAAAAGGCATCATTTCGGAAACTCCCTTGTAACGATCGTACATTTCCTCACAGGTCATTTTGCCATTGGCATAGGTACCTTTCAGACAGAAATTGCCGAAATCAGGCAATGTACCGCAGTTTGGCATGTCGATCTGCTTCATCACACCGGTCAGCCACTGACCATTGGAGGAATACCCGCCATGATTCTCGACAATGACATTCAGTTCATAATCTTTGGCAAATCCGGCCAGGGATCCCAGTCCGTCGATTGCGGCTGATGCCACTTCTTCAGCAGTACCTTCTCCGTAAGCATTCACCCGGATGGAGTGACACCCCAGAAACTTGGCTGCTTCTACCCACTTATAATGGTTTTCCACCGCAGTCTTCCGCTGACCATCATTGGTGTCTCCCAATCCCCCTTCACCATCGCACATGATCAGCAGGGAACGCACCCCTTCACCTTCAGCACGCGTTTTCATTTCTTTCAGATAATCCATGTCCTTGGCTTTATCCTTAAAGAACTGATTGACGTATTCGACACCGTGAATGCCATAGTCCTGGGCTGCAGTACGGGCAAAATCCAGGTGATCCATTTCTTTGGCAAACAAGGCCTTATGGAATGACCACTCGGCTAATGAGATATTAAAAAACAGATCTTTTTCCATATTCATCACGGATGGCGCGATCATCATACCGGCGCCCCAGAGGGCACTATCTTGCAGAAATTTTCTTCTTTTCATTTGGCTTGATCATTTATTGAAAATGAAAATTACACTTTTTACCGGAATGACGGGATTTCATCAGGAGCTTAATTGACGGCGCCGGTCTTCCACCATACCCATCAGCATCCAGCGTGCAGCTGCCGGGTTGGTAGCCAAAGGGATATTGTGTACATCACACAGACGCATCAACATCTGGACGTCGGGCTCATGCGGGTGTTTATCCAACGGATCGCGAAAAAACAAAACGCAATCGATCTGACTGGTGGCAACCATCGCAGCGATTTGTGCGTCGCCACCGAGAGGCCCGGATAACAAACGTTCGACTTCTATGCCGGCATCTTCGATGTGCTTACCGGTTGTTCCGGTAGCGCATAATTTAAAACCTTCAAATAAGGTGCGGTTCTGAAGAATGAAGGACACCATCTCCGGTTTCTTGCCATCGTGGGCAATCAGGGCAATCCGTATTTCTTCAAGTAAATTCATAGTGATTGATTTTGATTGACGAAATGGCCCTCATCCGGTTTGGCAAATCGTGGTATTGAGCGGGCAAAGATACGACCTGGCATGCTAATCAACGAGCGTGACCCGGGGAGAATTGCTCAGTACGACCAGTACGTAAACCTTTTCGATGTATTTATTCGTAGCGAAGGGATTCAATGGGATCCAGGCGCGAAGCTTTCAGTGCCGGATACAGCCCGGATAATAACCCTACCAGGAAACACAGGAATATGGCCAGAATGATCCAGTTCCAGGGGATGATAAATGGTCCTTTGATGATCGCACTGACTGCAAACCCGATCAAAATGCCCAGAATGGCTGCAAGGACACCGCCAATCTGGCAGATCACCACAGCTTCGGTTAAAAACTGCGTCATGATACTGCGCTGGGTGGCTCCGACAGCCTTGATGATGCCAATCTCCTTGGTGCGTTCTGTCACCGAGACCAGCATGATGTTCATCAAACCGATGGCAGCGCCAAGCAGGGTGATGATGGCAATAAATATGACACCCCACCGGATGGTGGCGGTATTTTCTTTGATGATGTCAATCAGTCCATCACTCTTGGTAATCTCAAAATCGTTGTCCTGGGTAGCCCTCAGTTTACGAAGGTTGCGCATCAACCCGGTAGCCATTGAAACGGCTTCATCGATCTCCGTGGAATTATTAACCGATACGTTGACATTGTAATTGGATTCCAGGGTTCCGTACTGGCTCTTGGCATTCATCAAAGGAATAAGGATGATGCGGTCACTCCGCTGATTCATGCTTGAACCCTTGGAGGCCAGCACACCTACCACCTTATATTTCACATTACCGATGGAAATGGACGTATTGAGGGCTGTGTTGGCATTTCCCTTATAGAGTTTGTTGACCAGGTCACTCCCGATAATGGCCCGGTTATTTCCATATTCTACTTCCTGGATCGAGAAATTCCTCCCCGAAGCAAAATCGTACTTCACCGTCGAAAGATAGTTCTCATCGATCCCCATGACCTGAACGGTGGGTGTGGTTTTTTCATCCTGGTAACGTACCGTTGCATTACCCGTACAATTCAGGGAGATGGCTACCGATGCAGCAAATTCGAAGCGGTCCTTAAAGTCAATGGCCTGGTCGTACTTGATGGGTTCACCACGTTTGCGCATCCGTCCTCCGTCACTGGTCTGAATAACCTGCGAAGAAGGTTCGATGCTGAATGAATTTGCACCCAGGCGGGAGAAGTTATCGCTCAGGGAAAAAATCAGAATATCCAGCGACGTCAGGATCGCGACCAAAGCCATGACCCCCACCGCAATGATCAAAATGGTGAGGGAGGCCCGTCCTTTATTGGCCCTTAAATTGCGCAAAGCAATCTGTATGTTTTCGATCCACAACATCGCCTGCGAATGTAAGGCATGTAAGCTTTACCCGGTACAGTATTCGATCAATGTGAACGAATCCTAGATCAAAGCCGGATTAAAGATGTATGGTGAAGCAACTCCGGAAAAGAACAAATGACAAAAACTTTATCATTTCAGACTGAAGATGAAGCATGAGACCAAGAGGCGCATTTCAACGGCGCAAGATTAAAAGCAAATAACGTGTCCTCCGAAGAGATAATATCACTTGCTTTATAAGGAACTGATACCTGACTCTGAATTTATCCTGCGGACGGCTGAACCCTGTACCCCCAGAGGCCGTACAGAAATACCGAAACAAAACAAACGGCCGGAATGACAAACGCCGTCTGAATGCTGCCATGATCCGCGATCAGCCCTACAATCGGAGGCAATATCGCCCCACCGACGATGGCCATGATAATCAGTGAAGAACCAAATTTTGTCTGTGCATGCAAGTCTTTAACTCCCAGCGCGAAGATCGTCGGAAACATGATGGACATAAAGAAGTTAATGCTGAGGACGGAGATGACGGCCGCCATGCCATGTAATACCACCCCTCCAAGCGCAAGCAGCACGGCAATGAAGCCGTAGATCGCCAGCAAACGCTGGGGCTTGATGTAATTCATAATAAATGTGCCTAAAAACCTGCCAATCACAAACAGCAACGTACCCGAAGCCAGATAGATCTTGGATGCATCCTCCTTACTGACACCCGGCAACAGGGCCGTCACATAATTGATGGTAATGCCCCAGATCGATGCCTGCGCTCCGACGTATAGCAACTGGGCAATGATGGCAAAGGTCAAGTGGCGTTTTTTAAAAATGCCCATATCAAAGCGCATTTTCTCTCCCTTGTCCGGCTCCGGCATAGTCGTACGCCAGAAGAATAAGGCCACGAGGGCCACGACCACCGCAATACCGATGTAAGGAACAATCACGGCATTAGCCGCCTGCTGCTTGGCTTCCAGACTGGATAGATCTCCTTCATTGCCGGCAAAGATCAGCGTACCTGCCAGCCAGGGTCCTACCACCAGGGCTACCCCATTGAAAGATTGGGAGAAATTCAGTCGCTGGGTGGCATTTTCCGGTTTACCCAAAATGGTCACATAGGGATTCGCTGCCGTCTCCAGAAAGGCCAGACCGCTGGCAATGATATACAGGGCCAGCAGGAAAAATCCGAAGGTCAGCGACTTGGCTGCCGGCACAAAGAGCAGGGCACCAATGGAATACAGAATCAGTCCCATGATGATCCCCTTTTTATAGGAGTGCTTCTCCATATAGAGACCGGCAGGAAGAGCTATGGTAAAATAGCCAAAATAAAATGCCGTCTCCACCAGTAACGCCTGGGCACGGGAGATATCAAAGACCGGCTGAAAATGGGCGATCAATGCCGAATTCAGAATGTTGGCAATCCCCCACAAAAAAAACAAACTGGTCACGAGGATGAATGGGATCAGGTATTTCTTTTCAGAGATCATGTAGTTGGCGATTCGGTTGTTAATAACTATGGACCCTCCGAAGTGCTCTCTTGTAACCCGGATAGGGACAGTAAGGTAGTTTATTTTTCAGGAGATTTCAAAGCCATCTTCCTTCCGGTCAAAGGAGTTTATCCGGAGAAGATTCCGGGGTGGCGTCCATGCATTATCCGGCGTATGTTTTATCTTTCCGGCACAATCATTACCACATGTTCCGTCTGGATAACAAACAAGCCGTGATCACCGGCGGCGGCAGCGGCATCGGCGCTGCGATCAGCACTGTTTTTGCTGCTCAGGGTGCAACAGTCCATATTCTGGACCTCAATAAAGAGAAAGCCGAGGAGACTGCACAAAGCATCCGCGATGCCGGTGGTATGGTTGAAGTCCAAGTCATCAATGTGACCGACCGTCAGGCTATCACGGATTGTTTCGCTGCGATCAGCAAAGATGCCAGGCTCGATATCCTGGTCAATAACGCCGGTATCGGGTTTGTGGGCAATATCGAACAGACACCGGAGGAGACCCTGGACCGGATGTACCAGGTCAACATCAAAGGCGTTTACAATGGCATGCAAGCCGCTGTACCGATCATGCGATCGCAAGGTGGTGGCGTTATTCTAAACATGGCCTCCATTGTTGCCACCATCGGCATTCCGGATCGATTCGCCTATACCATGACCAAAGGCGCAGTCCTTGGGATGACCCATGCCGTGGCCATCGACTACCTGGATGCGCATATACGCTGCAATTGCATCTCTCCCGCACGGGTACACACGCCCTTCGTAGATGAATTCCTGGCTAAAAACTATCCGGGCCGCGAACAGGAAATGATGGATGTCCTGGCCAAAACCCAACCCATCGGGCGTATGGGCAAGCCGGAAGAGATCGCCTACCTGGCACTATATCTTTGTTCCGATGAAGCATCGTTCGTAACAGGAACCGATTATCCGATTGATGGCGGATTTATTTCCCTGATCAAATAACTTACAAGCATGAAACTCATACGTTTTGGTCATCCGGGTGTTGAAAAGCCCGGGCTATTGGAAAATGGAATACGCTACGATGTGTCTGCATTTGGCGAGGACTACGACGAAAAATTTTTCGATGGCAACGGCATTCAGCGACTGCAGAACTGGTTTGAACAACACCGCGCTTCCTGTCCGGTCGTGGCCGACAGCGAGCGGCTGGGTCCACCGATGTGCCGGCCTTCAAAGATCATCTGCATTGGCCTGAACTATGCCAAACATGCAGCCGAAAGCGGTATGGAGGTACCCAAAGAACCGGTCCTCTTCTTCAAAGCAACCACTGCTTTCTGCGGACCAAACGATGATGTGGTCATCCCCCGCGAATCGAAGAAAACCGACTGGGAAGTGGAACTCGCAGTCGTTATCGGCAGGCGTGCCTCCTACATCACCAAGGAAGACGCCATGGATTACATCGCCGGCTATTGCCTGCACAACGATTACAGCGAACGCGAATTTCAGATCGAGCGCGGCGGGCAGTGGGTCAAAGGTAAGAGCGCCGACACCTTCGCACCCACCGGTCCATTCCTGGCCACGAAGGATGAGATCCCTGATCCACACAATCTGCGTCTTTGGTTGGATCTGAACGGACAGCGGCTCCAGGATTCCAATACCAACGACCTGATCTTTGATATCCCGACTTCCATTGCCTACATCTCCCAATTCATGACCCTGTTACCCGGGGATATGATCAGTACCGGGACGCCGGCCGGCGTAGGCCTGGGCCTCAACCCACAGCGGTACCTGGTACCCGGCGACGTGGTCACCCTAGGCATCGAAGGGCTGGGCCAGTCGACCCAGCGGGCTGTCGCCTGGTCCAGATAAAAGTCTTGCAAGTATTGGTAATCTTAATGGTACCGGAAGTTTGGCCCATTTTCCGAAGTCAGGTTCAATTCGCAGAGTACCCTAAAGGCATTGAAAAAGGCAGGATGTCCCCATAAATTCATCTGCATTCAAAGGATCTTGCATTCAAACTAGTTGACCAATCCCCAAGAGCCAGCGGCTCAGGTCATTTACTACCAGCGGATTTTAATCCGTTGATTCAATCCGAACAGCAAGCAGAGCCGTAGGTACGACCCATACAACCCCAGGGCAGAACCTATGGATTCTCCCGCGAATTATTGGATAGCCTGACACCAATTCCTTACTTTAGTCCGCTAAGCCTTACCTATGACACGCATCGACAGTCACCAGCATTTCTGGCGTTATAGCCCCGCTACCCATGGATGGATCAACGAAGAGATGTCCGTGCTGAAACGGGACTTCCTGCCCCCGGATCTGGCACCTCTGCTCCATGCCCAACGCATGGATGGTTGTGTGGCCGTCCAGGCTGCCCAGCACGAAGGCGAGACGGATTTCCTGATCGAATTAGCGGATCAATACCCTTTCATCAAAGGCGTTGTGGGATGGGTGGATTTGCGTGCCGCCAATGTACAGGAACGTCTGTCGCATTATGCCCAATATCCCGTGGTGAAGGGCTTTCGCCATATCGTCCAGGATGAACCCAATCCACGGTTTCTTCTGGATCCTGACTTCTGCCGTGGAATAGCAGCATTGCAGGAATTTGGGTTTACTTACGACATCCTCGTCTACCCCATCCACCTGGAAGTGGCCTACCTGTTTGCCTCCCGCTTCCCGGACCAACCATTTGTTCTGGATCACCTGGCCAAGCCTTACATCCGGGAACAAAAACTGGAACCCTGGGCCACCCAAATCCGGAAACTGGCATCGCTCCCTAATCTATCCTGCAAACTTTCCGGGATGGTAACCGAAGCCAATTGGACAGCATGGCAATTTGCCGATTTTCGGCCGTATGCGGAGGTCATTCTGGATGCTTTCGGTCCGGACCGGGTCATGGTTGGTTCGGACTGGCCGGTTTGTTTGCTCGCTGGCACCTACCCTAAAGTCATTTCCCTGGCAGAAATCCTGATTTCAGACCGGACGGCAAAAGAACAAGCCCGGATCATGGGTCTTAACGCACAACGATTTTATAACTTGACGGACTAAATGGAGACATTATGGATTTGGGATTAAAAGATAAAGTTGCTATCGTCACCGGGGGAGCTTCCGGGATCGGTGAAGCCATCGTACGGGTGCTCGCCGAGGAAGGAGCCAAACCCATTATCCTGGACAAAAATCGCGAAAAAGCCGATGCCCTCGCCCAGGAACTGGTGGCAGAAGGCCATCACATCTCCGTCCATATCCTGGATCTTCGCAGAGAAAATGCCTGCCAGGATGTCGTTGAAGAAATTGCCGAAACCTATGGAAGCATCGACATCCTGATCAACAATGCCGGCGTGAACGACAGCGTGGACCTGGACCGGCCGATGAAGGATTTTGTAGAATCACTCGAAAAAAACCTCTACCACGTGGTCACCATGACCCGGTTGTGTGTGCCTCACCTCCGGTACAGCAAAGGGGCTATTGTCAACATTGGATCCAAGGTCTCCGTGACCGGTCAGGGCAATACCACTGGATACGCGGCCGCTAAAGGCGCGATCCATGCCCTTACCCGCGAGTGGGCCGTACGGCTGCTCAAAGATGGCATCCGTATCAATGAAGTCCTCCCCGCAGAAACCTGGACACCGCTTTATGAGCAATGGATCAACTCCATGCCGGATGGCCAGGAACGTTTGAAAGAGATCGTAGCCCGTATCCCATTGGGAAAGCGGATGACCACTCCCCGGGAGATCGCCGACATGGTGGTCTTTCTGGCTTCCGACCGCGCCTCCCACATCACCGGACAGCAGATCTTTGTGGATGGAGGGTACACGCATCTGGACCGGGCCATCCGCTGATTGTTTTACTCCTTGATCAATTTGACGAACTGGTTACCAGCTTTCAGGAAATAGCATCCTGAGGATAGCGTGCTGAGTGACAGCATATTGCCTTTTCCTCTCAGGACGATCTCTCCCTGTAAATTATAAATGCAGATTTCGTCGAAAGCACCGCGAATATGAATCATCTCACGAGTTGGATTCGGGTAGACATCCAGGACCCGGTCCGCTACCGGAACAGGCTTATTGGCGCTGGTTGTACAGGCTTCGCGGATAAACTTTTCCTCCCTGGCCACAAAATCTACCGTAAAATGATGGGCCGCATAGCAAGCCTCCAATTGGTCAATCACTGCATTCGTCTGAGCTTCCGACAAGGCTAAAACAATAGGAAAATTGGCAAGATTGGCGGCCACAACAACCTTTAGAGTGGGGATATTAACCTTCAGATATCCATTCTCATCCAAAACTCCATTATCAAACAGTTCCTGGTAAATCTCTGTGGATAGCTTCTCGTCAATCAACAATGAGCGGGTAAATCGCTGGGGATAAACCGGTTGTGGATTCAGCCATTCCAAATCGGCACAAATGCCGCGGTCAAGGTATTCCTGATAATAAATTTCAGCAGCAGCATTGGCTTCGGGCCCTACATCCGGATTTTCATCGTGAAAATTGATCTCATGATAATAGGGTACAATGGCTTTTTCCGCCAAAATGTCGTTGCCTGCCGTACAATGATTGATTGCAGCCCGCCAGAGGAAAAGATTCGCTACAAATTCTGTGAATGCACCCCCGGCTGAGAATCCGACTGCAATCATCGGCGTTGCCCTGGTAAACGCTTCCTGCGCAATAAATGTATCGCGGATGGCCCGGATGTTTGTTTGATCGACTAGATTGGTGTCTCCTCCGTAGCTCCACCGGTAAACTCCATCACCATTTAGATCACGCTGTAGGGTAGTTTCTTCCGAATTGATGGCAATAAGACCGTAATGATGTGCCATCATGTAATCCGAAAACTGACGATTATCAATATTGTTGACCCAGATTGATCCACTCCCGTTGGTCCCATGAAATAACCAGATGACACCCAGCATTTCATCCTGGGGAGGAAAATAAAACCAAACATGCTGAAGGGTATCCCCTCCCTGTATATTTGTTTCGGAAAATCGCATTTCCGGTGTCAAATCCAGATATACAGCCTGCACGGAAATAGCCTTTGACGGCATGACAACCCGGGCATGCCATTCGCCAGGATTTTCTAAAAAGGATACATCTCCGGTCCATCCATTGCATACTTTCCGGGTGTGACTGGCAGCCCAAATGTGTACGGTATCTCCGGGATGATATTCTCCGGAACCATAGCCATCCAGTACTTCAAGATGGAAGGTTTGGCCTTGAATGGCAGCAGGCATCAACCATACGAACAACAAGGAGAGTATAGATATAGACCGGATCATGTTCCGATATTTATCCTAATATACCCATAAAGCCGCGATGGATTTCTAATTTTATTCTTTCGAAACCAAGTTTATGCAACGCTATTGCCTCACCCTGGACCTTCAGGACGATCCTTATCTGGTCGAACAATACATCCGTTACCACCAGGATGTATGGCCGGAAATCCTTGAAAGCATCCGTTCCTCCGGTATCACCGGTATGCAGATCTATCATTACGATGGTAGATTGATGATGATCATGGAGACCAACGATGATTTTTCGTTCGAGCGAAAAGCCGCCATGGATGCCTCCAATGAAACCGTCCAGGAATGGGAAGAACTCATGTGGAAATTCCAGAAGCCCCTGGCTGACGCCAAGCCCGGAGAGAAATGGATGCTGATGGATAAGATCTTTGAACTGGACTAGTATTTAGTAGGCGGTAGTCAGTAGTCA
This sequence comes from Lewinellaceae bacterium, assembly GCA_020636135.1. Lineage (NCBI taxonomy): Bacteria > Pseudomonadati > Bacteroidota > Saprospiria > Saprospirales > Lewinellaceae > Lewinellaceae bacterium. The sequence goes on along the minus strand of JACJYK010000002.1, from coordinate 146,525 downwards.
GACAAGGTTACGTTACCCTTTAACCTATTATCAACTTATTTCGTCGGTAAAACTGGAATTTGGAGATCACCGTCAATACCTTCAGGGTAAATAAAACAGAACAATACAATGCGGATTATCTTCAAAGTCTTGTTTAATGCCCTGGTAGTCTATTTCCTGGCGTGGCTGCTGCCCGGCATCTCCGTTCCGGATTACAAAGATGCCATCATTGTCGCCATCCTGCTAGGAATTGTCAATGCCATTGTTAAACCCATCGTTCAGATCATCACCTTTCCGGTCACCATACTCACGCTGGGATTGTGGTTGCTGGTGATCAACGGTGCCATGATCCTGCTGGTCGATCATTTCTTTTCCGGATTCTATGTCAGCGGATGGTGGTCAGCCATCATCTTCGCCCTATTAATGTCGATTCTGGGAACCTCGTACGACAAAGCTTCCGACCGGCGCAAATGATTGGCATTGACGCTGGGTATCGGTATTGGATTGGAAGAGCTACCCACTGATCCCGAAAAGGAGGAATTGAAACTGGTGAGGACTGTTGCCTACATAACGCTCATCCAGCAAATAACTGTAGCGGAAACCCATATCCACATCCAGTAACCGCAAGAAGCGTACGTCAAAGCGCACATCAGCACCAATCGAGCGCATGGGATGGACGGCGTCAAACGGAAAGTTTAACTTAACCCGGTTGTAGTCGTAAAATACATTGCCTTTGATACGCTGGATGAAAGCAATGGGACCGAGCGCCAGATCCGGATAAGCCAACGGCAAGGCATAATCCACCGAAAAACCAAGGATGCGGTCGTTTGCAGGAGCTCCATAGCCCCGGGAATAACCAAATAAATCGGAGAAAGAGTAGTTATTCAGCAGGTCTTCCTGTCGGTAGGTAGTCCGCAGCCGTATGCCATGAGTACGGGCGATTCCCGGCAACCAGATGCCACCGTCCACCGTGAAAAAATCACCCTGCCAGGTGGTATTGAGTGAATGCTGCCAGTTGACCTGGACATAACCACCCATCCTGGGCAGTACCTGTTGCCTAGCCCGTTGCTGGAACATGCTATAAGTGAATTGTACCCGGCTGGCCCACAACGACCCATCAGCAAGGGGTGGCTTTTCGATCGTCCTGAATCGCTGGATCCCGGCAGTTGACAAATAAAAAGTGTCTCTGTTGTTCGCCGGATTGTCAACCGCAGTGCCTACCTGGTTCTGGATGTGGATCAGTCGACCTGTCAACGAAGCATTGTGGATCATCGGTCCCGTAATGGCGCTGAATGGTAATGTAACTCCGGTGCTTATCCGCTGCTCCTGCCACGACTCCGAGTAAAAATTAGTGAGCAGTGTGGTATCGTTAGGGGTTTGAAATTGATAAAAACTGCTTCGCCGGTTGGCTTGGCTGAAACTCGCATTGATAAGTGGGTACCAACCACCGTAAGTGAAATTAGCCAGGGCTGACCACCTTTCTTCATTGGCATTGTAATACGCTCCCAGTTCACCGCTCAGGGTGCCAAATCCATCATCCGATAATAAGGACGCGCCATACACCGGAGGATCTACAGTAGGAAAGAAGCTATGCACCCGGATCATATGGGCCCCCTTGTGTATCGGAGCTATATCGTAAGCCTTATTGGGTACTTTTTCCGTCAGGTCGCCGTACTGATCTGCCACCGTGGACACCAACGGATCTGTATATTGCGCCGGCCAGTTTATCCGCTTTCCGGCGCCATTAAGCTCCAGCTCGTGTACCTCAAATCCCCGGTAATGGTACTCGGAATACAACAATTTGCTGCCATCCGGGTGCAGGTCCGGCTGAAAGGCTCCGGTGGTCGAGAAGGTCACCTGGTAAATGCCCGGCCGGTCCCGGTAAATTGCGTACACATTTTGAATGCCATTCAGCCCGGCGGTAAAAAACAACCGGTTTTGGTCGGCAGTCATCTGGCCTAAGGCATAGGTCTGTAATCCGAGCAATGTATCCACGCGGCCGTTCTCACGCAGGCGAACAATACCCTCACGGTTTCGGTGCTGGATCACCGCACAAAGGTCGTCATCTTGCCAGGCGAGAAAGCGGTATTGAACTTGTTTTGAATTGGGGTAACTCTGCACGACCTTCCCGTTGGTCATATCCAACAATTGTACCTGGTACCGGATTTGACTATCCAGGGCAATCACTGCGACATGCAATGCATCGGGTGCAATGGCCGGAGAGGCTATGCGTTGTTTGGCGGTAAGTTTTTTGCCGGATTTCGTCTGGCTGTTAAAGACATGGAGATTATTGTACGAAACGTACTCCCAGCGTGGGTGGACGGCATAATTGGACCAGCAGATCTGGTTGCCGGACACATCAATCACGTCATAGGGATTTTCCGGCAGGATGCCTACTTTTTTAATCGACTGCCAATGGCCGTCCGGCTGCAACTGAACCAGGGAAGCAATGCGGTCGTATCCGGCTTCCATACAAACGATAGCACCATTACCCAGGTAATGGGGGTTGGTATAGTTGATGACCTTCCTAGGCTTCCTGGCGGTAATGACCATATCGGTTACAGCACGGGATTCCAGATATTCCGGCTGGGTGGGAACTGCCCACAGGGAATCGACATATTGCATGGTCTGTGCATACCACTTCCGGGTTGAATAGCCCGAGGTTTTACGCAGGCTACGGCTAAAGGGATAAAGCAATCCACGGTACCGGACCGCATCCTGCACAACGCCTTCCCAGATGGTTTCTCCGTATTGTCTTCTCGCATTGGTCGTCATCAGATAACCCAGATGATACCAGTCCGGAATGGGATCACGATAAGATTGTGCACCGGCTTTTTCGTATCCGAAATGAGCGCCTTCCTGCCGCATCGTACGGTATTCCATCAAAAATGATGCTTCCCGGCCCCGGCCGTAACGAGTCATTCCGGTCTCGGCTCCGACGGCATCCCCTTCCCAAAACCAGCGCGGCATAGCTGTTGCAGCAAATCCGCCCCACACCCAGGAACCAAAGATGGATTTCGCCAGGTGGGTTATACCCTGGTCACTATTGGCAAACTGCTTGACATGCTGGTACTCGTGGGCAACGAGTTCATCGGTCCAGTCATTGAGCGATGCCATCTGTGGAGGCCGGAGAAAAAACTCCGAACGAAAGGGTGCCACGGTCACCTGAGCATTGGCAATGGCATTCAGATTATAGAGGTAGATCTGGATCTTCTTCTGGTGATCACCAATGCCCTCATTGTGATGATCGTACATGTACTCAGCCAGGGAAGCCACCCGGATCCCCTGCTGCTCCAGGCCCCGGGGAAAGATGACCTGCACCTTTCCGGTATTGATCTGATTCCATTTCATCCGGGCGGGCTGCAAACCCAGAGGATTGGCGGGAATCTGTCCGGAAATAGCAGTGCACCACAAAACAAATGTGCTGATGGATAAGAATTTTCGCATCCGGTTAAGATACATCATTCGGTTTATTGGTAAAATAGAATTGACCGGAGGGTAATCAATGCTCAGGGGGAGGACCAGTATGTTCTTTATACTTCGAATACAATATACCAATGGCGAGCGCAACCAGAATGATCCCCAGTGATAGCCATTCCGGCAAATGGATCCATTGATTGCCAATTAATTTCACAGCAATAAACACCAGGATGAACACCAGGGAATAATGGAGGTAATAAAAGGACTGGATCAGGTTGGCTACCACAAAAAACAATGCCCGCAATCCCAGGACGGCAAATAGATTCGACGCAAAGACGACGTATGGGTCTCTGGAAATGGCCAGCACTGCGGGTATGGAGTCAAAAGCAAAGAGGATGTCGGTTATTTCAATGACGATCAAAGCGATGAACAGGGGCGTCGCAGCCGTGATGTTCATGCGGCGAATAAAGAAGTGGTGATCGTAATGACCTTTGGTGATGGGAAATAATCGCTTCAGGAATAGGACCGTGCGATTCTCTTCCATCCTGATACTTTCGTCCTGTGGTTTCAGCATCCCATAGGCCGTGTACAGGATGATGGCGGCAAAAATGTAATTGACCCATTCAAAGAGATGCACCAGCCAAAGCCCTGCACCGATCAACAGTCCGCGGAAAATGATGGCCCCGGCAATACCCCAGAACAATACACGGTGATAGTAATCCTGAGGGATCTTAAAATACCGCAGGATCACCAGCATCACAAACACATTATCAAAGCTTAATGCCAGTTCGATAAGGTACCCGGACCAATACTGGAACAGCGCCGTCTGTCCGGATGTGGTCTCCAGGTCTCCCTGGCGGGCGAAAAAGTAGACTACCAGACCAAAGGACATCCCGATCGCTATCCATACCAGTGCCCATTTATTGGCCTGGGATATGGACATGGCTTTATGCTGCCGATTCAGTACAATGAGATCGGTGAACAGCAGGGCGACATAAATAACCAGGAAAACGATCCAGGGGGTTTGTTCCATAGCGTCTGATCAGAATGCAAACATGCAAAAATTCTTAGCTTTCTGCCACGTTTTCAGATCGAAACCAGCTTCCTGCAAATCAATGCCTGGGATTCATCGACCTTCGTAAATATTCTTGTTATCTTTCTTTTCATAAGCAATTAGCCATGCATCGTCATTTCTTCTGGATTGCGGTTATCCCATTGCTCATCGGAGCCTGTACCGAAAACAATCCTCCCTCACTTCAGTTTTCAATCACCTTGCAGGATACCGGGAGTACGCACCCGCTGGACGGGCGATTGCTCCTCATGATCTCCACCGACAGCACTGCTGAACCACGTTATCAGATCGTGGATGGCTCGGCGACACAGCAGGTCTACGGCATGGACATAGAAGACATCAATTCCGGAAGTGCAGTCAACTTTGACCCGCTGGCTTATGGCTATCCCCTCCAATCCATGACCGACCTCCCGGAGGGTGACTACTGGGTTCAGGCCTTATTGCACAAATACGAAACCTTTACCCGCTCTGACGGGCATACGGTGAAGATGCCTATGGACCGCAGTGAAGGACAGCAGTGGAATCTGGCCCCGGGCAACCTGTATTCTGTCCCGCAGAAAGTCCACATCCAACCGGGAAAAGCCATTCAAGTGGTCGCGGACCAGATCATTCCGCCACTGCCGGAACCCCAGGAATCGAAATACATCAAATATGTGCGCATACAGTCCAAATTACTGACCGAATTCTGGGGAAGGCCGATGTTTTTAGGCGCTTTTGTCCTGCTACCGGAGGGCTTCGACACCCATCCGGATGTACGCTATCCCCTGGCCATTTTTCACGGACATTTCCCCAGTGAACTGAGTGGATTCCGGGAGACGCCTCCGGACCCGGATCTCCAACCCGATTACAGCGAGCGCTTTCACATCAGCGGCTATAACCGCATCCAGCAGGAAGAAGCCTACCGGTTTTACAAATTGTGGACCGGACCTGATTTCCCCAGGGTTCTGGCCATTGAGATCCAGCACGCTAATCCGTTCTACGACGACTCTTATGCCGTCAACAGCGAGAACCTTGGCCCCTACGGCGATGCACTCACCTATGAGCTGATCCCTTACATCGAGCAGGAATACCGGGGCATCGGCGAAGGATGGGCGCGTTTTACCTACGGCGGTTCGACCGGTGGCTGGGAAGCCCTGGCCGTCCAGGTCAAATACCCGACCGAATACAATGGTTGTTACGCCGCTTGCCCGGACCCGATCGATTTCCGGGCTTATACGGTCGTAAACCTGTACGACGATGTCAATGCTTACTACATTGAAGGCCCATTCCGCAATACACCGAGGCCGGGGCATCGCGACTACCTGGGACATGTGCAGGCCATGCTCAAGGATATGAACTTCCGCGAACTCGCGCTGGGCACAAAATCACGTTCCGGGCAACAATGGGACATCTGGGAAGCTGTTTTCTCTCCCGTGGGCGATGATGGCTATCCGAAGCGCATCTGGGATAAAGCAAGCGGAGTGATTGATAAGGATGTCGCAGCCTATTGGAAAGAAAACTACGACTTGTCCTACATCATGCAGCGGGACTGGTCTAAAAACGGGAAAGACTGGGAAGGCAAGATCCACATCTATTGCGGCGATATGGACAATTATTACCTCAATGACGCCGTGTACCTGGCGGAAGACCGTCTGAAAGCTACGAAGGAACCGTTTTACGATGGACAAGTAGATTATGGCGACCGGGCAGAACATTGCTGGAATGGCGATCATACCCAACCCAATTACATTTCCCGGTTGCGCTATCATGAAATGTACATCAACAAATGGGTACAGGAAGTCGGAAAAAGGGTCCCTGAAGACGCCGATCTGCGTTCCTGGCGCTACTAACTAACGATCAGGACGGATTATGCGGGCACTGGTCATATCGGGAGGAGGAAATAAAGGAGCATTTGCCGGAGGCATCGCGCAATACCTGCTGCAGGTAGCCAAGCGGGAATACGACTTTTTTGTGGGTACCTCTACCGGTAGTTTACTGGTCCCCATGCTCTCCATCGGTGAGGTAGACCGACTGAAGGAAGCCTATACTTCCGTCCATCAGCATGACATTTTTAACATCAATCCTTTCCACATCAAGCGCATGCCGGATGGTCAGATCAACGTCAGCATCAACCACTTCAACACCTTCATCCAGTTTGTGAAAGGAAGAAAGACGTTTGGTGAAAGCAAAAACCTCCGCAAGCTGATCAGCCGTGCCATGAGTCCCGAGGACTTTGAGCGCATCCGTAAAAACAGCAACAAGCGGGTGATCGTCACCGTGTCCAACCTCAGTCGCAATGTGGTAGAATACAAATATGCCCGGGACAATACGTATGATGATTTCTGCGACTGGATCTGGTTATCCGCCAACCTGGTACCTTTCATGAGTCTGGTCGTCAAGAACGGCAACGAATATGCGGATGGAGGCTTTGGCAATCTGGTACCCCTGCAGGAGGCCATCAATCTGGGAGCCAAAGTCATCGATGTGATCGTCCTGAATCCTCGCATCCGGGAAGTCGTCAAACCGCTTTCCCGCAATGCCTTTAATGTACTCACATCATCCATGGATTTTATGCTCACCCAGATCGGACAGGACGACATCTTCATCGGATTGCTGGAGAGCCGCTATACCGATGTGGAAGTCAATTTTTACCACACCCCAAGAAAACTGACGGATAATTCCTTTGTTTTTTTCCCGGACATCATGAAAGCGTGGTGGGAAGAGGGATACCAGTATGCGGAGAAAGTGGTGAAATGAAATAGACTCATGCAAATCTCAACCAACCGGCGCGTTAACTCATTGACTTATTAACCCATCAACTCTTAGTGGGTATCGGCGGTGGAGCATCCGGCAAAATCGGTTTATACTCGTAAGCGCCTTTCCGCTCTTTGAATTCTTCCTGGATCTTAAAGATCAGCTGCCGGTTTTGGAAGAGGTCCGCCATGGTTAGGGCCAGTGACTTGGCGGCGAAGATCATCCCTTTATGCCCGATGGACATCCCGCCGCAGGCTACCACCGCCCAGGAATGCCAGGGTGTGCCAACCGGTGCCGTGGCACCCGTCAGGCTGATCTCCGGGACTATCCAGCTCACGTCACCCACATCCGTAGAGGCGCCCTGGGTGATCGGTACGGTCTCCTGAAGGGGCATGATGCTGCCGTCAAGGCCTACTTCCGGTTTACCCGTAGCCCGCTGAATGCCTTTGGCATATTCCTGCTCTTCGTCAGTGTATTCGATGGGGCCTACCAGTTCCATGTTGGCATGCAGGGCATTGGCTCCGTACCGGTTGACCAGGATCTCATGGAGTCCTGACATCAGCGTCACCTTATAATCCACTTCAGCCATCAGAGAAGCGCCCTGGGCGATCTTCAGTGCTCGCTCGTAGACCGCCATCATGTTCTCTCGTTTGGGATCCCGGATACGGGTCCAGATGCGGGCGTATTCCGGCACCACATTAGCGACATCACCGGCTTTTTCGATCTGGTAATGGATGCGCGAAGTGGGCAGGATGTGTTCGCGCAGGTAGTTGAGGCCAGTGGTGTACAGCTCCATCGCATCAACGGCACTGCGTCCATTCCAGGGATCCAGGGCTGCGTGGGCCGCTTTGCCATAAAATTCAATGATGTAGTCAATCAGGGCCATCGAACTGTTGGTATTGGCATCGTTAACCGGACCTGGGTGCCAGTCCAGGCATACGTCCAGGTCGTTGAAGAGCCCGGCCCGGGCCATATACAGTTTGCCAAAATATTTCTCTTCCGCCGGCGTCCCGTAGAACCGCACCGTACCTTGCAGCTGGCCGGATGCAATCATATCTTTGATCGCCGTCGCCGCGCCCAGGCTGGCGACTCCGAAAAGGTTATGACCACAGCCGTGACCCGGGGCTCCTTCCACCAGCGGCTCCTTTTCAACTTGTGATTTTTGGGACAAACCCGGCAAGGCATCGTATTCGCCCAGGATCCCGATGATGGGATGTCCGCTCCCGAACTCGGCCACGATGGAGGTAGGCATTTCGGCGACCCCACGCTGAACACGAAAACCCTGCTCTTCGGCATATGCAGCTAAAACATCGGCCGACTGGCTTTCCAGGAATGCGGTCTCTGCAAATCCCCAGATGGCATCACTCATACCGATCAGATCAGGACTCTGCTCGTCGATATTTGAAGCAATGGCTTTCTTCACGGGAGTCCAACCCGGTTGTGTGATTCCTGGTTCTGATAAGCAACCCAGCAGGACCAGGACAGTAAATATTCTATTCATAACTTTTCTGCTTTCAATCAGGAAGATACCGAATTAAACAAAATCAACGTGCAATGGAAATCACTTGAGGCCAAGTAGTTCATTCCCCCCTGTAAGATCGATCGTTTCATTCCACAATACATTCTTAATCAATTCTTAACCAGGCGCTGTATAACTTTAAGATTTCATTCACCCATGGGCAGGGCGTTATCAGATATCTTCGTAAAAACAGTCTATGCGGATCCTTTACCCTTTGTTCATCCTCCTCTTTCTGAGCGCCTGCCAGTCCTTTTACCCGGCAGCTAAAAACAAGATGTCTCCCCAGTGGTCGACACTGGAACTGGAGCCTCTTGTGGAGCCCTATGAATTACGGATTGATTTCATCCGCCAGAAGGATGAGACCTCGAACGGTCAAACGATGTCTTCTGCGGACCGTTCTTACCACCCTCTAGCCGTAAATCTGGGAAACGGGTTGATCCTCGACCGCTCGATGAATCTGGGTTTATCCGTCCTTGAGCTTTTTGATATCCGTCTGGATACAGATTTTACCATCTACCGGGAATCTGTTCGCTTTCCTGGAACACCAACCCGGATCTATAATCGGGAAGGAAGTCATTTTGAGACCTACCAGGAAGCCCTGTTACCCGATCGTCAAAAAGTAGATTATACCGACTCCACCATTCAGATCACTTCGTTCCTGTCACGGGAAACCATCCGTCAGGAAGATAATGTATGGGTCCGCAAATCCTTTCTCATCAACGACAAAATGGTTAAGCTTCCGGACACCATCTGTTTCCGGCCTTTATGGCGGCAATGCCTGACTTACCAACCCGGGTTGGTTTCCATGAAACGCAATTTTTCAGTCCGGGAAGGTGCTCAGGGCTGGTCGATCCTGCTGAATCATCAGCGCTGGAGCCTCTATCGGGTGGGAGAATCCTTTTATTTCGTAAATAACCGGCAGCGGGGTTACCGCATCACCCGGGACAATAATATTATCTGGGTAGAATCAAATGGTCGCCTGCTATGGAAGTATACACTGGTTCACCGGGCCAATAACATCCTATAGGATGATTTTTAATCTTCGTTGCAACTCACTCTAAGCCTCCGCGTTATAGATAGGTGCTTTGAACGGTTTGCAAACCGTCATGCATTGTTTATACTTGTAAAAAATCAAAACATGCTGGAACAGGAATTGGCGATCGCCCAACGAGACCTTGAAAAGAATGGATGGCTGGATATCGAAGTAGATCCGACCCTGGACCTGGTTGCGGAAATCAACCGGTTAAAAAAAGAAAAAAACGCCATTATCCTGGCGCATTATTACCAGGAATCGGAGATTCAGGACATCGCCGATTACATCGGTGATAGTCTCGGACTTTCCCAGAAAGCCGCCAAGACCGATGCGGACATCATTGTATTTGCCGGGGTGCATTTTATGGCCGAAACGGCCAAGATGTTATCGCCGCAAAAGAAAGTGTTGCTCCCCGACCTCAAAGCCGGATGCTCTCTGGCTGACTCCTGCCCGCCTGCTCTTTTCCGCAAATTCAAGGAGAAATACCCCGATCACGTGGTGGTTTCGTACATCAATTGTACTGCAGAACTAAAGACCCTTACCGATGTCTGCTGCACCTCTTCCAATGCCGTGCAAATCATCAACAGCATTCCGGAAGACAAGCCGATCATCTTTGCCCCGGATAAAAACCTGGGCGCCTACCTGAAGAAAAAGACCGGCCGCGATATGATCCTCTGGAATGGCACCTGCATGGTTCATGAGATCTTTTCGCAAGAGAAGATCACCAAGTTACGCCAGCGTCATCCGGACGCGAAATTCATTGCCCACCCGGAATGTGAAGCAGCCCTGCTCGAACAAGCCGACTACATCGGGTCGACCAGCGGATTGCTGAAATACACCAAAGAAAATCCCGCTCAGGAATTCATTGTAGCCACCGAGGTGGGCATCATCCATCAGATGCAGAAAGCATCGCCATTAAAAACATTTATACCGGCACCACCGGAAAACATGTGTGCCTGCAACGAATGCCCCCATATGAAGCGCAACACCATGGAGAAGCTTTACCTGTGCATGGAATTCGAACAGCCGGAAATCATCCTGGAAGACTGGATCATCGAGCAGGGCCGCGCCAGCATCGACCGTATGCTGGAGGTCTCCGAGCAGGCCGGGCTGAAATTGGCGGATTGAATGGAGAGGTAAAAGAAGTAAAAAGGTAGCAGAGGTAAAAAAGGTAGCAGGGGTAAAAAAGGTGGCAGAGGTCAAAATTCCCCTTGAGTAAAAACCGAAAGGAGCAGCAGAAGTGGGCTTTGGGGGGTATGTAGATTTGTGCTGCAATTACGCACTCCCAGGTTGGAAATACTTACGACATAGCGAAGAAGCAGAAACCGTTTATCCGTTACCAATTACAATTGCTGTATCTTCGCCGGGATAATTTTATAGTATGACTTCCGGGGTACATCCTGCCTTGACTTTCGATTCATCTACCTATACCGGTGACAAGCTGATCCATCTTTACCGGCAGCTTTTGCGTCCCCGGCTTATCGAAGAAAAGATGCTTTTGCTGCTGCGGCAGGGCAAGATCACCAAGTGGTTTTCAGGCATCGGACAGGAGGCCATTGCGGTAGGATGTGCGGAAGCATTGCATCCGGATGAATACATCTTCACCCTGCACCGCAATCTGGGTGTCTTTACTTCCCGCCAGGTACCCTTACTCGCCTTGTTCAGCCAATGGCAGGGTAAAGCGACCGGCTTCACCAAAGGCCGTGACCGGTCATTTCATTTCGGGATACCTGAATACCACATCATCGGCATGATCTCCCACCTGGGACCTCAGCTATCACTCGCCGATGGTGTCGCCATGGCACATCGCTTTAAAGGCGAACGCAAAGTTTCCCTGGCATTTACCGGAGAAGGCGGAACCAGCGAGGGTGAATTTCACGAGGCGCTGAATCTTGCTGCCGTATGGGATCTCCCCGTCATCTTTATCATCGAGAACAACGGGTATGGCCTCTCAACGCCGACATCGGAACAATTCCGTTGTAACTGGCTTGCCGAGCGAGCAGCCGGCTATGGTATGGAGGGCATTACCATCGATGGAAACAACATCCTGGAGGTGTATAAAACCATCGCCCGTTATGCAGAGGCGTTGCGTGAAAATCCAAGACCGGTACTCATCGAATGCATGACTTTCCGGATGCGCGGTCACGAAGAAGCTTCCGGAACCAAATATGTCCCACCACACCTAATGGAGACCTGGGCTGCCAAGGATCCGGTTGACAATTACGAACATTATCTCATAGAACAGGGAGTGCTCAGTGAAACGGATACCACGGCTATCCGCCGTGAGATCAAACAGGAAATCCAGCAAGCCTGGGACTTAACGGAACTGGAGCCGGAGGTAACCGCTCAGGAAGCCGTTGAAATATCTGATGTTTACCGGCCATGCCATCACCTGCCACAACCACCTGCTTCACATACTCCAAAGGATGAACTTCGTTTCGTCGATGCCGTCAAGGATGGCCTGCTGGAAGCGATGAAGAAGCACCCCAATCTGGTGCTGATGGGTCAGGATATCGCCGGATACGGAGGTGTTTTCAAGATCACCGAAGGATTTCTGGATCGATTTGGTGAAGAACGTGTCCGCAATACCCCGCTCTGTGAGAGCGCGGTGATCGGAGCTGCATTGGGCGCCAGCCTGCATGGTTTGAAGACCATGGTCGAGATGCAATTTGCCGATTTTGTCAGCTGCGGATTTAACCAGATCGTCAACAACCTGGCCAAATTACACTACCGCTGGGAAGGCTTGGCCGACGTGGTGATCCGAATGCCCACGGGCGCCGGCACCGGAGCGGGACCATTTCATTCCCAAAGTAATGAGGCGTGGTTTTTTCATACACCGGGATTAAAAATTGTCTACCCGTCGACGCCCTATGATGCCAAAGGGTTGCTACTGGCATCCTTTGAGGATCCCAATCCGGTCCTGTATTTTGAACACAAGGCGCTCTACCGCAAAATCAAAGGTGAGGTGCCACAAGGCTATTATACGGTACCCATTGGAGAGGCAGAAGTTATTCGTGCGGGCGGCCAGGCCACCATAATAACCTATGGCGCTGGCGTACACTGGGCTACCGAAGTTGTAGCAGGCAATGCCTGGGACATCGAAATTATCGACCTGCGCACCTTGCTACCGCTGGATTTTGAGACCATTGAAAAAAGTATCCGTAAGACGCATCGTGCATTGATCCTCCATGAAGATACCCTGACGGGAGGCATAGGAGGAGAGATAGCAGCCCGTATCGGCGAAACATTATTTGCCGAACTGGATGCCCCGGTGATGCGTGTAGCAAGTTTGGATACCCCGGTGCCCTTCGCCATTGCGCTGGAAAATGTATTTTTGGCCCGTCAACGTCTGGAAAGGACGCTGGAACAATTGATTAACTATTAAGAACACGTATGAATTTAGAAAAGGTCGTCGCAGTCAGTGGATTGCCCGGACTGTACAAATTGGTTACCCCTCGCAATAATGGCCTGATCATCGAAGATTTCGATACCGGTAAAAAGCGGTTCATCTCCATCCGGCAGCATGTCTTCACGCCCCTGGCATCTGTCTCGATCTTCACCGAAGATGAGCCGGAAGAACTAAACACCATCTTTGCAGCTATGGAAGCTAAAGCTGGTGAACTGGATGCGGATACTGCTTTGGAAAACAACCAGGACCTGGCCGAGTATTTCGGTGAGATCCTCCCCAGCTACGACCGTGACCGGGTCCATATCGGTGACATGAAAAAAGTCGTGAAGTGGTATCTTTTTCTTCGCGATCACCAATTACTCCATGGAGGCGACGAAGAAGAATAACCTGCTTTATGTATAAAGGTCAAAAGGTTATTGTCGTCCTTCCTGCCTACAATGCGGCAAAAACACTCGAAAAAACCTTCCGTGAAATACCCATGGAACTTGTCGATGACGTCATCCTCTGTGATGACTTCAGCACCGACGAGACCTCGGAAGAAGCACGTCGGCTGGGCATCGATCATGTGATCCGGCACGAACAAAACAAAGGGTATGGCGGAAACCAGAAGACCCTTTACAATGCTGCCCTGGAGCTGGGAGGAGACATTGTGATCATGCTCCATCCGGACTATCAGTACACACCCAAACTTATCCCATCGATGGTGAACATCATCGGCGAAGATCTCTATCCGGTGGTACTGGGGTCGCGTATTCTGGGTAAAGGAGCACTGGATGGTGGCATGCCTTACTATAAATACGTCGCCAACCGCTTTCTCACATTGTTTCAAAACATCCTGGTCAATCACAAGCTTTCAGAATACCATACCGGGTACCGGGCTTTTCATGCGCGTGTATTACGTGGTATCAACTTCCAGGTGAACTCCGATGATTTTGTCTTTGACAATGAAATGCTTTCCCAAATCATCTATGCCGGCTTTCCCATCGCCGAGATCTCCTGTCCCACCAAATATTTCGAAGAAGCCTCCAGTATCAATTTCCGCCGCAGCGTCAAATACGGATTGGGCGTCATGCGCGTCTCATTAGCCCATTTTCTTAACAAAGTGGGTTTGATGAAGTCAGAGCGGTATGGTAAAAGGTAAAAAGGTAGGAGAGGTAGCAGAAGTAGCAGAAGTAGAAAAAGTAAAAGAAGTAAAAGACAAAGTGCTGACCGAATGGAAGGAGCATCAGCAGGTAGCATGGGTAAAATAGCCTATGGCAATTTCTTCAATTCCAGGCTCATTAAGGCATCGTAATGACTCCGGGTTAAAACTATCTCATTCTGAACCCAAACACGATTTCATGAACGACTGCGGATTACTCTAAGCAATCTCACCAACCTTAGTCACCTTTGATACCTTCGATACTTCTGTTACTTAATCCATTAATCCGGTTCAAAGCCCAGAACGATACTGAACTTCCCGAATTCAGTCCACTTGGCACCGGAACTGATCAGGCTGGGTTTATCCCAACCGAAACCGTAGTCAAATCCCAGCAGACCGAACATGGGCAGGAAGACCCGTAGGCCTAACCCACTGGAACGGCGCAAATCGAATGGACGGTAGTTCCTACCTCCCAGCCAGCTGTTACCGCCGTCCAGGAATGCAAGTACATAGATGGTGGAATTCTGTTCCAGCGAGACCGGGTAACGCAATTCCAGCGAATATTTATTGAAGATGTTACCTCCACCGACGCTGTTGCTATTTACTGCGATATCACTTACCTCATAACCACGCAGAGAGAGGATGTCTTTACCCTGAATTCCGATGGTTTGGTTGGAAAGACCATCACCCCCCAGCTCAAACCGCTCGAACGGAGAGATACCAACTTCCGAGTTGTAATACCCGAGGTAACCCATTTTGGCGCTCGCCCGGAAGACCAGTTTGCCGACCAGGGTAGCATACCATTCAGCGTCGATCCGCCACTTGTGGTATTCAAGGAAATGGAAGCGGTCCTGGATGGAGATCTCGTCGTAGTTTTTGTTATTCAACAATGAATACGGTGGCGTCAACTGTGCCGTGACGGATATCCGGGATCCCGACCTCGGGAACGTCGGTTCAAACACTGTGCTGCGCGTCAGATTTAGCCTGAGGCTGAAGTTATTGAAGCGTCCATCCGTGACAGCCTGGCCATTGTAATAAAATCCACCGTAGGCATAATCCTGCAGGACAATGTTTTCAATATTAGCCGTGGCACTTAAGACGAAAAAGTCATCCGGCCATTTTAACTGGGTACCCAAACCGGTATAGATGGAGCCGATAGCCAGCACACCCTGACTGAACAGTGTACGGTCAAATTTGGAATACTGGGCGCCAAGGCTGAACGAATTGGCCTTTTTGCCACCTAACCAGGGCTCGGTAAAGTTAAAATTGTACGACTGATAGAAGCGGCTGTTGGTCTGGGCGCGGATACTCAATTTCTGTCCATCCCCTTTCGGCAGTGGCCGCCAGGCTTTGCGGTTGGTGATGTTACGCAGCGAGAAGTTATTGAACTGGAAGCCCAGCGTACCGATAACCCCGGAATAACCACCCCATCCAGCGGACAATTCCAGCTGATCGGAGGGTTTTTCTTCCAGGACGTATTCGATATCGACTGTACCGCGCTCCTGGTTGATAGGGGTATTCATGGAAATTTTTTCGGGATCGAAGAATCCCAGGGCGATGATCTGACGCTGGGACCGGACGATGTCGGAACGGCTGAACTTATTCCCCGGGCGGGTAAACACCTCCCGGCGAATGACGTGCTCATGGGTGATGGTATTACCCCGTATATCGACTTTATCGATGGTTGCCTGCGGTCCCTCCAGGATGCGCATTTCAATATCGATGGAATCGCCGACGATGGCTACTTCCACCGGATCAACCCGGAAAAACAAATATCCGTCATCCAGATACAGGGAGCTGACATCCCGGCCATCCGGGCTGTAGTGCAATCGTTGATCCAGCAATTCTTTGTTGTAAACATCACCTTTTTCGATGCCTAAATAGCTGTCCAGGGTTTTATTATCGTGAATGGTATTTCCCTTCCAGGTGATGTTCCGGAAGAAATATTGAGTTCCTTCTTCCAGGAAGATCCGGATCATCAATTCCCCGTCATCATTACGCCAGATGGAGTCATGGGTGATCTGCGCATCACGATAACCTACGGTATTGTAGTAATCAATGATCGCCGTCTTATCTTCTTCGAATTCTTTGTTAACCAGACGTGACTTGGCAAAAATCTTGGACTTGCGGTGAATGTTCTTCATTTTCCGCCGCAGTTTGCCGGAAGTGACCTCCTTATTACCAACAAACTGAATATCCTTGATCTTAACCTTTTCGTGAGGATCCACCGTAAAGGTCAGAGAGATGCTGTTGGTCTTTTCATTATCCATCATTTCAGCGACCGATACATCTACATCCAAAAATCCTTTCTCACGGTAATATTTCTTGATGGCATTGATCGCGTTTTGCTTGGTATTGGTGGTGACGCTGCTCCCTTTTATAAGAAACGGCTCCAGCTTTTCATTCAGCGTTTCGGTTTGCCCTTTGCGAACTCCTTTAAAATTGTATTTGGACAACCGTGGTCTTTCCGTGACATCGATCGTAAGGTAGACGACATCACCGATCTGCTTGGTCTTCAGGATCCGCACCTGGGTAAACAGTCCCAGCTTGTACAATTTGGTAATGGCCTTACCAAACCGGTCGCCGGGGATGGTGATGCGATCCCCCACTTTCAAGCCACTCAGGCTGACAATTGCATTCTCATCCGTGAAGTGTGCTCCGGTCACACTGACCTCTCCGATCTCGTATTCCTGATAAGAATCGTACGAAACAACCGGCAAACTATCGGTCGTCTGACCGAAAGCCGGTAACCCTAGCACGATGAATAGGCTGTATAGTACAAGCTGCTTTAAATCCATAGCATGATGCTGTAAAGCGGTTAAGCTTTTGAAAAACGAAGCAAAGGTAACGTCTGTGACGCATTTACCCTAAATTCTTCATTTTTAAAAGATTCTTAACAAGGTTTTAGGCAGAACGCTATTTGCTGTTCGGTTTACGTACGTAAGCACTTAAACACCAAAACACGTGAAAAACGCTTATGCCAGCTGCTCGCTGATCATGCCAAAACGACGTTCCCGCTGCTGATAGGCGACGATAGCCTGGTAGAGGTGTTCCTTGCGGAAGTCAGGCCAGAGCACGGTAGTGAAATACAATTCAGCGTAGGCAAGTTGGTAGCATAAAAAATTGCTGGTCCTTTGCTCGCCGGAAGTGCGGATCATAAATTCCGGGTCGGGTATCCCGCGGGTAGCGAGGAAATCCTGGAAACACTTTTCATCGATGCTGTCGGCATCCAGCTTGCCCTCTTTCACGCTGCGGGCCATATTACGGGCAGCCTGGACGATATCCCAGCGTCCGCTGTAATTCAAGGCCAGCACCAGGGTCATGCGGGTATTGGATTTTGTCTTCTCAATCCCTTCCAGCAGGGCGCGATGGGTATGTTCCGGCAGGGCAGCCAGATCACCAATGGCGGTCAGCCGGATATTGTTTTCCATCAGGGTATGGATCTCTTTGGACAACGTTTCCACCAGCAAATGCAGCAGTGCATTGACTTCCATCTGTGGGCGGTTCCAGTTTTCGGTCGAAAAAGCATAGAGGGTGAGGTAATTGATGCCTAATTCAGCGGCTGCCTCTGTGGTCTCCCGGACAGCCTTCACCCCATTGCGATGGCCAAAGACACGAGGTTTGCTGTGCTGCTTGGCCCAACGACCGTTACCATCCATGATAATGGCCACATGCTGTGGTAATTTTTCAGGTATGATCAGGCTCTTGTAATCCATCCGGACCTTTTGACCTCTAAAGGTAATAAAATGAGAACCTAATTCGTGGACATTGCACCAAACAAAAAAGGTGTACAGTTGGGCTGTACACCTTTTATAGTTCTCGTGTTGATCGGTGCGGATTACTTCGCTGGCATCAGCTGGGCAACCAGGTCAGACCAGTTTTTATGCGAGTCGGAAACTTGGGATTTAATAGCATCCAGTTTCTCTTTCCATGCGGTAACATTAGCCGTTGCATCGGACACCAGGGTGGTCAGGTCAGCGATCTGCGTTGAAGCATCGCTTTCCAGTTTACCAGCAGCCAAACCGTCTTTCAGTGTAGTTATTTCAGCTGATTTTTCCTGCCAGTTGGTAACGAAATCGCCAACTTGAGTGGTCAGTTCGTCAAAACCCTGACCGCTGTTCTGGAATGCAGTTTCGGCTTCCATGATTTTGGTTTTAGCGTCTTCCGGCAATGCAGCAACAGTCGTTTCATCCAGAGTCATGCTGGATACCATCTGAGCAAAAGAAGATTTTTCTTGAGCTACCTGGTTAGCCAAATCGGTTACAGTCGTGGTGGCTTCGTCCCACTGGGAAGCAAGTGAATCTATACTTCCACGGTATTGCTCAACAGAGTTGCAAGCAAACAATACCAAACCAAATGCAAAAACAACAAACTTTTTCATAGTTTAAAAAGGATTTAAAAGTTAAGGTCGAATTGTCTTCGATAAAATCGTCTTATAAAATTCAGCTTAAGAAGGTGCGTCTTGGAGAGATGGTACGTATCTGATGAAAATCTCTCTTTAAACGGCGTCTTTGTGCTTTTTCGTATAATCAGACGGAAATTTTAACTCCGGTCACATCATTTGAAAAAATATTTTTTGATGATTCACTTACTGAATGGCGATGCATTGCATGAAAAGCTAACCGTCGATGGTGCTATTTATATCTTCCGGGAAGCCCTGTGTGATGGTCCGGTATTGTACTCTGGCCCTGATGATTTATGGTCCTTGCGACAATCATTTATGGTCACAAACTATGGTGCTGATGCAAAAGAATACGCCGAACGTACCATGATGGAGTTTGAAGCATTTCTTTCAGCTGCCGCCCTGGCAGAGTCAATCCAGCTTTGGTTTGAATGGGACCTGTTCTGTCAGGTTAATCTCTGGTATATTGTCTCCCGGCTAAGACAACATGGCATTACCGGAAAAATCCATTGGATACAGCCACCCGGAGAAGCGGGATGGGGAGGTTTTGGTCCGGCAAAATCGATAACCGGAGTGGAAATGGTGGCATGGACTCATGTACTTGTCCCGGAAGCCCTGGATTATTTTGAACGATTGTGGTCTGCTTATGCTTCCACAGATCCTGCCGACTGGCAAATATTCTCGCAAGCCCCTCCGGAACCCTTTTCAAAATTAAAACCGGTCCTGGTCGCTGAAACGGATCGAAGGAATGGAAGCGTGGAATTGCATCGGCTGACTGACGACCTGATAAGAAAGTATGGGAAAAATGGATTCGTCCCGGCATTCAGGGAATTTAGCAAAGACCACGGTTATTATGGCTTCGGAGATCTCCAATTCAAGAGCCTCTGGGATCAGCGCATACCGGTATCAGGTTGATGAAGTAACTGCTACCTTAAGTATTCAAAATAATCAGCCCACCACCTGAACATCCATGGAAATCGTTACGTCATCAAAGAGATCTACCGGTTCTCCATCTACTGTTGGCTCCACTGTCAGCTGGTTGGCCAGTGTCTCATTGCAAATATAACCGGAGAATTCCTGTACCGCTGCACGGATCACCTCGTGATCACTCACCCGCACCGCAATCCGATCGGTGACATTGAAGTCCCGCTGCTTCCGGATGTTCTGGATACGGTTGATCAGCTCTCTGGCGGTACCCTCTGCGATCAGATCCGGAGTCAGCTGGGTATCCAGAGCCAGTGTCAGCTCCCGATCACTGACGACCTGCCAGCCTGGAATGTCTTCCGAAGTAATGACCACATCTTCCGATGAAAGGGTATACGTTCCGGATGATAGGGTGATGGAAATGCTACCTTCTTTTTCCATTTGCTGTATCTCCTGCTGTGTCATTTCTTCGATACGGCTGGCACCTTCCTTCATGGCCTTTCCCAGCTGCTTACCCAATGTCTTGAAGTTAGCCTTGGCCTTTTTCTTGATCACCCCGGAGGCGTCATCCACAAATTCAATGGATTTCACATTGACCTCTGCCTTGATCAGATCCGCTACCGCTTCGATCTGGGTCCTGAAATGATCATCCACGACCGGTATCAGGATGCGCGGCAGTGGTTGACGGACGCGGATGCGTTCTTTTTTCCGCAGGGAAAGTACCATCGAAGCAATCCGCTGGGCATATTCCATTTTCTCTTCCAGGGACTTCTGGACAATGGATGCATCGGCTACCGGAAACAAGCTTAAATGTACCGAAGGGTGGTCTTCCTGCCCGGTCACCTCATTAAGATTCCGATACAGCCAGTCCGCAAAGAATGGTGCCACCGGTGACATCAGTTTAGCGAGGGTGATCAGACATTCGTATAATGTCTGGTAGGCCGCCAGTTTATCCTCAGTCACATCGCCCTTCCAAAAACGGCGGCGACAGAGACGGACGTACCAGTTACTCAAATGCTCGTCCAGGAAATACTGGATCTTCCGGGTGGCATTGGTGGGCTCGTAATCGGCATAGTCGGCATCGACACCCTGGATCAGGGAGTGTAATTCAGAAAGCACCCACTGGTCGATTTCCGGGCGTTGATTGACCGGTATACGCTGCTCCCTGCCCTGGTAACCATCAATATTGGCATACAGCGCAAAAAATGCATAGGTATTGTACAGGGTGCCAAAAAATTTGCGCCGCACTTCTTCCACCCCTTCGATATCAAATTTCAGGTTATCCCAGGGCTGTGCATTCGAGATCAGGTACCAACGGGTGGGATCTGCACCGTATTGGGCAATGGTCTGGAAGGGTTCCACCGTATTACCCAGTCGTTTGGACATTTTACGTCCCAGTTTATCCTGGACCAGGCCATTGGATACGACGTTTTTAAATGCAACACTGTCAAAGACCATCGAAGCTATGGCATGGAGGGTGAAGAACCAACCACGGGTCTGGTCGACTCCTTCAGCGATGAAGTCGGCTGGAAAATTATCATTGAACTTTTGATTGTTCTCAAAAGGATAATGCCACTGTGCATAAGGCATCGAACCGCTGTCAAACCATACATCGATCAGGTCGGTTTCGCGACGCATGGGCATTCCCGAAGCACTGGCTAACACCACCTCATCAATGTAGGGACGGTGCAGATCTTCCGGGACCTGCTGAGCCAGTCCCAGGGTATTGTTTGCTTTTTCGATCTCCTGGCGAAGCTGGTCTACCGAACCGATGCAGACTTCTTCCGAACCGTCCTCCGTGCGCCAGATCGGCAGCGGGGTGCCCCAAAAGCGGGAGCGCGAGAGGTTCCAGTCCTGCAGGTTTTCAAGCCAGTTGGCAAATCGCTTCTCACCGGTATGCGCCGGCTTCCAGTTGATCTCCTTGTTCAGTTCGACCATCCGGTCCCTGCAAGCAGAAGAGCGGATAAACCAGCTGTCCATGGGATAATACAACACCGGCTTATCGGTACGCCAGCAGTGCGGATAGTTGTGGACGTATTTCTGCGTACCGAAAAGTTTATTTTCCTTCTTGAGTTTGGTGACGATGTCCACATCCACGTTGACATATGCATCGCCTTCATCTTTGTAATCCTTGACATAGCGACCGGCAAAATCAACGACCTCATCCACAAATTTCCCCTGCTTGTCCACCAGTGTCAGGGCTCCGACTCCATATTTTGAAGCAACCCGCATGTCATCTGCTCCAAAGGATGGAGCAATGTGCACGATTCCAGTACCATCTTCGGTGGACACGAAGTCCCCCAGCATGACAATAAAGGCATCACCTTCCGGCTGGACATATGGCAGGAGCTGCTGATAATTAAGGCGCTCAAATTGGCTACCGTGCCAGGTCCCGAGGACTTTATACGGGATGATCTTATCTTCCGGTTGATAGTTGTCGTAACCGGCTGCTTCCTGCTCTGTTTTAAACCAGGTGTTTACCAATTCTTTAGCGAGGATCAGATTGACCGGTTCGTGGGTATATGGATTAAATGTGGCTACCAGTACGTATTCGATATTCGCCCCTACTGCCAGACCGGTATTGGAAGGCAAGGTCCAGGGGGTCGTCGTCCAGGCGAGGAAATAAACCTTGCCCTGGGGTACCAGATCGTAGAGAAATTCGGATTTCTTATCCTGCACTACCTCAAACTGAGCGACAGCAGACACATCTTTCACTTCCCGGTAGGCGCCTGGCATGTTAAGTTCATGGGTGCTTAAGCCGGTACCCGCAGCCGGAGAAAAGGGCTGTATGGTGTATCCTTTATACAAGAGACCCTTTTCATACAGCTGGCCTAACAACCACCAGACACTTTCGATGTAGTCGTTCTCAAAAGTGATGTACGGATGGTCAAGATCGACCCAATAGCCCATTTTCAGCGTTATGTCGTCCCACAGGTCCTTATAGCGCATGACGGTTTCCCGGCATTTGGCATTGTATTCTTCGATGGTGATGGTCTTACCGATGTCTTCCTTGGTAATACCCAATTCCTTTTCGACGCTGAGCTCAATGGGTAATCCATGGGTATCCCAGCCACCTTTACGCTCTACCAGGCTACCCTTCATGGTGTGATAGCGACAAAAGAGGTCTTTAACGGTACGGGCCATGACGTGATGAATACCCGGTTTCCCATTCGCAGATGGAGGTCCCTCGTAGAAGACATAGGGTTTCCCTTCCTGGCGCTCGGATAGTGAGCGGCTGAATATTTTCTGATCCATCCAAAAGGCAAGGATGTCTTTATCGATCTGTGGTAGATCCAGGCCTTTGTATTCTCTGTACATAACGTTTCTCCAAAAAAATTGGCTGCAAAGATAGGCCATCTCCGAGATAACTTGCAGCATATAATCAACAAAGCTGCCTTGGATCAGAAAGTGTACCTTTATCGATAAAGTATTCAGTAGCTAGTAATTAGTGGCCAGAAGCTGCTTCTGAATACTGAATACAAGCATCCGAATACTTAAGAAATGTGCGGCAGATCGTCATTGACCAAAACTGAAAAAGAACTGGAAGAACGCTTCCACTCCACCTTTTATTCGGAGGACCTGGAGCGCTACAATCCATTGCCTAATTACAATGTGGCGCCTACCCAAGTCATGCCGGTCATTACCAATGAGGACCCTGAGCATTTCCGGCCTATGCGCTGGGGATTAATCCCTTTCTGGGCAAAAGATGAGAAGATCGGATATAAGATGATCAACGCACGGATCGAAACACTATTGGAAAAATCGTCATTCCGTACTGCGGTACAAAAGAGGCGATGCCTGATCCCCGCCGACGGATTCTACGAATGGAAGAAGGTCGGAAAGGGAAAGCAACCCTACCGTATTGTAACCACCAATACCGACCTGTTTGCATTTGCCGGCATCTGGGAAAACTGGAAAAACCCGCAGGGTGAGTGGATCCAGTCATTTACCATCATCACCCAACCACCCAATAAAGTGGTAGCCCAGCTGCACGATCGTATGCCTGCTATTTTGTTGCCTGAAGAAGAACGGTTGTGGCTGGAAGGTGAACTGAAGGCGGAAGATGCACTGCAGTTGATCAAGCCCTATCCGGATGAATACACCAAAGCCTATCCCGTATCCACCCGGGTGAACAAAGCAGGAGTAAACGATGCCGAACTCATTGAAGAGGTTTCTGCGGACATCTGACCGGGTCCGGATCGGATGGGTCATCTTCCTGGTCTTGCTGAACGCGTCAGGAATAAGCCAGCACCCGATATACACCGCCGCCTTTACGCATTTGATCGAAGAGCACCATCTGGTTTTTGATCTCCCGGAATCCAGCTGGTATAAGGTGACCTCCCGTCAGGCGGATGCTCTGACCGGCTATGATCTCATCCTGGAGTCACATCGTGAGAAGATGGAGATCCGCTACCGTCTGCAGCCAGCAAGCAATATGAGCGATGGAGATTTCAGGCGTCAATTTATTGCAATGTTATCGACCCTGGCGACCAATGATGATGATGCCTACATGGCCTTCAATCAGATAGGATCCTACCTGGCGATGGACCGTTACCATGCTGAAAGAGCCATGATCGCGCGTTTTCAGACGAAATATGAAGTCAGTCCGTTACGCTATGCCCGCATGCTCCAGCTTTACCATTCCAGGTATGGTATCATCACCTGCCTGGTCCTGTACGAAGATAAAAACCAGGGAGAACTGGCTCAGAAGCGGTTGCAGCATCTGCGGTTTGAATGATATTACGTGTTTTCGTGTTTTCGTGTTTCCGTGTTATACATAATATCGAATCCTAACCATTCAGGTAATGCATGACATTTTCACAGGCTTTCATATTTATGTGCTCTCGTGTTTACACAGGAACAGCCAATGGCGAACAGCGAATATCGAATAGCCTTTTTTATCCATGTAATTTGTGGCAAATTAGGTGTTTCCGTGTTATACATAATATCGAATCCTAACCATTCAGGTAATGCATGACATTTTCACAGGCTTTCATATTTATGTGCTCTCGTGTTTACACAGGAACAGCCAATGGCGAACAGCGAATAGCGAATAGCCTTTTTTATCCATGTAATTTGTGGCAGATTAGGTGTTTCCGATTTATCAAAAACATCGAATCTCAACAATTCCGGGTAATGCGTGCCATTTTCACTGGCTTTCATTTAATGTACTCACGTGTTTTCGCAGAAACAGCCAATGCGAACAGCGAATAGCGAATAGCCTTTTCAACCTGCGTCAATTTATGTTTCTGAAGCCAACCGAAATGGTAAAATGCATAAGTCAATCCCGGTTTGTGTAATTCGTAGTAGATCCCGCGCGAAAAGCCATCGGCCAAATACGTGTAGCATATTTGTTAATGTCTCGTTAAACTTGAAGCAAGCTCAACGCTGCGATTTATTCAATCGTTTTCTTGACATATTCTCCAAATCAAAGCAAACCTGGAACCATGAGAAAATGGCTACAATCCTTAATGACCGCAGTTTTAGGAGGCGCCGTTGCCCTGGCGGGATATCATTTCCTGGCCGGAGGATCAACAGCTGCATTAACGGATCCAATGGCACATCAGGCTTCCTGGAAGGGAAAACCGGTCAATACCATCATGCCGGGTATCGACTTTCGTACGGCCGCCGATAAAGCACGTGCGTCGGTGGTCCTGATACAGGGCCAGGCCAGCGATCAACTCGTCAATGAGAAGCGTAAGCAACAAAACGACAACAATCCAATGAATCAGTTTTTCCGCAATTTTATGGATGATGACATGGGCAGCTTGTTTTCGTTTCCCTTTGGCGGATTCAATATTCCTCCCGGCACCGGTAGTGGGGTGATCATTTCACCAGACGGATACATTGTCACCAACAATCATGTGGTGGACGATTACGACATCATCGACGTGACCTTATTCAACGATAAAAAATACAAAGCCCAGGTGATCGGTAAAGATCCCAGCACCGACCTGGCGGTTATCCGCATCGATGCTCAAAACCTTCCAGTACCTATGGTTGGTAATTCTGACGAAGCGCAGGTAGGTGACTGGGTGCTGGCGATCGGAAACCCTTACGATAAATTGCGTTCCACCGTAACTGCCGGGATCATCAGCGCCAAAGGTCGCGATATTGACATCCTGCAGGGCGATGAAAATGGCCGCACCATCGAAGAATTCATACAGACCGATGCGGCGGTTAACCCGGGCAACAGTGGCGGCGCCCTGGTTGATGCCGACGGCAATTTGATCGGGATCAATACGGCTATTTATTCTCAGACCGGGTCTTATGTCGGATACTCATTCGCCATTCCTTCCAATCTGATGCAAAAGGTAGCTGCCGGGCTTATCAAGAATGGCAATGTGGCACGCGTCAGCCTTGGTGTCAGTATGTACGAGGTCAATGACGAGATTGCACAGGAGTTATCGCTGGGTGTCAGCAGCGGATTATTGGTCGAGCAGGTAGAGGACAGGAGTTCCGCACAGTATGCAGGAATCCTGCCAAATGATGTGATTGTAGAAGTAGAAGGACAAAAAATGAAATCTTTTGACGATTTAAAGGGTTTCTTAGATAAGGCCAAGTCTGGAGACGTCATTAACGTTAAAGTATGGCGCGAAGGGGAGGTTAAATCCCTCGATGTACGATTAAAAGCAAAGTTTTAGATCCGCGGGATCACAAGATAGTATAGTTGGTTTTTCGTTTTGTTTTGATACACCCGCTCTCTAACCAGGGAGCGGGTGTTCTGTTTTAAAAACGTGTTCTTGTCTTTAGGTACTCACGTGTTTACGACTCCATGCCCTATGCTTTCAGCCACTTCTGCTACCTCTTTTACTTCTTTTACCTCTTCTACTTCTTCTACCTCTGATCCTTCTTTTACCTCTCCTTCTTCTTACCTTTATTATATGAAAGCACATCAATTTTTTTCCATCGCAATTTTCTTGCTATTGTCCATCGAAGGGTTCTCCCAAACCCGGTTGGCCATAGCTGGGATGACCCACGATCACGTCCACGGCATTCTAAATCGTATGAAAGACGGTGATTTTAAGATCGTTGGAATTGTAGAGGCCGACAAAAACCGCATTGCAGACCTGGCCAAGCGCTATGATATAGCCGGAATACCGGTCTTTGATAATCTGGAACAGCTGATCTCCAGGACGCACCCCGAAGGCGTCTGTGCGTTCGGATCCATCGCGGATCATCTGAAAGTCGTGGAGGTTTGTGCACCAGCCCACATCCCGGTGATGGTAGAAAAACCACTGGCTGCCAATGCACTAGCTGCCAAACGCATGGATTCCCTGGCCACGAAATACAACATCCCACTGCTGGTCAACTACGAGACGACCTGGTATCCGGCATTACACGCCGCGAAGGAATGGATCGACGCCGGCAAGATCGGAGCCATACGTCGCATGGTCATTAACATGGGCCATCAGGGGCCTAAAGAAATCGGTTGCAGCCAGGCCTTCCTGGATTGGCTGACGGACCCGGTCCTCAACGGAGGCGGCGCCATCACCGACTTCGGTTGCTACGGGACTGATATCGCAGCCTGGTTGTTGCCCGGTGAAGAACCGGAACAGATCCTGGCCGTATCCAAACAATTCAAACCGGAGATCTATCCCAACGTCGATGATGATGCTACCATTATCCTGGATTTTCCTACTGCTGAGGTCATCATCCAGGCTTCCTGGAATTGGCCCTTTGGCCGGAAAGATGTGGTGATCTATGGAGAAAAAGGAACCATCTGGCTGGATCGTACCCTTGAAATGAAAGTGAGAATGGGTGATGGTCCGGTAGAAACGATAAATGTTGAACCACTCCCGACAACTGAAAACGATCCGTTCCGTTACTTTGGTGAGGTCATCCGGGATCACATCGACCCATCCGGGTCTTTAACCAGCCTGGAAGTTAACCGCAGAGCGATGCGGTGGCTGGCCGAGGCAGCAGAAATTTCCAGGAAATAACTATTTCTCCGCCAGCTTGCTGATCCGGTCGCCCAGGTCTTTTTCTGAGCCGGGCACATATCCGTTGTATTGATGCACAATGTTTCCCTTTTGGTCGACCAGAAAGGTCTGAGGAATGCTGTAGATGTTCAGGGTACGCATCAGTTCCTGGTTGCTGTCCAGCAGAACAGTGAACGGCCAGCCTTTTTGAGCTACGAGTGGTTTGATGCGGGCAATGTTGCGGGCATCATCGACGGAGATGGCGATGAAGTCAATATCGTACTTGTCCTTCCATTCCGAAAAATGCCCTTTCATGGCATCGAGTTCGATCTTACAGGGTCCGCACCAGGTAGCCCAAAAACTGATGACCTTGATCTTGCCGTTGGTCGTATATTCCTGCAAGTTGACTTTCTTGCCGTCCAACGTACCCACTTCTGCGGTAGGCATAGGCCTTTGGGCACTTACAGCAGCCGAGATAAATAATGTGGCGACAAGGATCAGAATCTGCTTCATCAGTCTATTTTGTTTGCTTAAAGACAATGCAAGATAATACGGTTTCATTTCCGCTTTGGAGTGTTTAACTTCGCATTAACTTCCTCTAAGGTAAGCGCATGACACTAAATGCAAGGCACCCTTTTCCTGTTTTCATCCTATTTGTCTTCTTCATTACCAATGGATATGGTCAGGGACAGTTGAATGGTAGCCTGGTAACACGAGCTCAGTTTTTCATCCGTGATTCGGCCATCGGCGCAACCGGCACGCCCCAGTACGATCGCCAGCTTTATGGTGCCGAATCCTGGCTGGCGCTGAATTATTCCAACTGGGGATTTCAATTTGTCCTACGCATGGACTGGTTCCAGAATTCCAATCTCTTTGACCCGCAAGGGTCCTACTCCGGACAGGGTATTGGTCGCTGGTATGTCCGCAAGAAGATCGATTTTCTGGACATTCAGGCCGGATACATTTACGACCAGATCGGCTCCGGGATCCTCTTCCGCGCTTATGAAGATCGTACCCTCGGCATTGATAATGCCCTCGCCGGCATTCACCTCACCGCTGATCTGCCCCAGGACTGGAGGGTAAAGGCTTTCACCGGGAGACAGAAAAACCGCTTTGACCTGTACGAATCCAATCTGAAGGGACTGGCCCTGGAGGGCTATCAATCCGGCGAAAAATGGTCCTGGTCGCCGGGATTGGCCATCGTCAATAAAACCCTGGCTGATGTACAGATGAACAGCCTGGTCGCCAATCTGAACACCTACGACGCAGATTATCAATTCGTGCCGAAATACAATGCTTACGGCCTATCCACCTATCACAGCCTGGGATTTGGAAACTGGAGTGTTTTCACCGAGCTGGCCTACAAAACAAGGGACGTACAGATCGAATCCACCGGAACATACCGGAATGCTGCCGGTGATGAAGTACCGGCCCCCTTTTTCATCCAAAAACCAGGGCATGTATGGTATAGCTCGCTCAATTATGGCAATGCCGGCCTGGGTTTTTCCCTGGAATACAAACAAACCCGGTTCTTTAGTTTTCGTACCGCACCCAATGCGACGTTGAACCAGGGTATGATCAACTACCTCCCCCCGATGACCCGGCAGAATACGTACCGCCTGACTACGCTATATGTGGCTGCCACCCAGGAGGCCGGAGAGGATGCCATGCAGGGAGAGGTATTCTGGTCCTGGTCCGATCCGTGGCGATGGAGTCTGCAGGGATCACTCATCGACCTGCCGGACGGCACCAAAATGTACCGGGAGATCTTCAGTGAACTGCAATTTCAGGACCTCACCCGGCACCTTACGCTGGGCGTTCAGCACCAGCAATACAATAAAGACCGCTACGAAGGCAAGCCGGGAGAACCCATGGTCAAGGCCTATACCGCTTTTGCGGAAATTTTCAAACAGACCGATGACACCCATTCCTGGCGCTTCGAGGCGCAATATCAGTACAGCCAGCATGGCTATGGTTCCTGGGTCTACGGGCTCGCCGAATACGGGATTGCACCGAAGTGGCTTTTTTCCGCGTCGAACATGTACAATTACCGCAAGCCGGATGGCACGGCCGGAGAGAATTATTATGCCCTGAGTACCTCCTTTCAGCAAAATGGTCAGCGGTTGATGCTGAGTTACGTGCGACAGGTAGAAGGGGTCGTATGCTCCGGCGGCATCTGCCGGTATGAACCGGCATTTAATGGATTTCGAATCAACTTATGGGCAACATTCTGAAACACATACGACTGCTGTGGGTGATGATCCTGTTACCCCTCGCCTGCACCGAGATCCCTCCGATCATAGGCGGACCGGGTCAGGGCAGTCAGGAGGGTGAACAGCGGGTATTGGTGGAGGAATTCACAGGCGTTTACTGCGTCAATTGCCCCGGAGGGTCTGCCTTCCTCCAGCAATTGCAGCAGATCTATGGGGATCGCCTGGTGATCGTATCTATCCATGCGGGATTTTTTGCCCGGCAGTATCCGGAAAGTCAGTACCAATTTAAAACCGATGAGACGGAAGCCCTGCAGAATTTGCTCGGAGCGCCGGTTGCCTATCCATCAGCCACGGTAAACCGGATGAACTTTGAGGGACAATCCAATCGCATCCTCGGCCAGGCTGACTGGGCATCCCATATCCAGGAATCGCTGGATCTAGAACCACAAATAGCCCTGGACATGGCCACAGCCGTTGACGATAGCCGAAACATCACCATCGATGTTCAGATGACTGGGCTGGCTCCGGTCAGTAATCCGCTCTACCTGACCGTCATGCTTACCGAAGACAACATCACCGACCCGCAAAACACCCTGTCAGGCGTCGAGCTGGATTACGTGCATCACCATGTATTGCGCAAGATCCTTACACCTGTTTCCGGCGAGTCCCTGTCAAGTGATTTGATCACCGGAGAACAGCTGTTCAAAACCTATTCCTATGGCATACCTGCAGATTGGGACCTGGACCAGGTACACGCCATTGCCGTTGTCCATCGCAACGACGGAAACCTGGACGTGCTCAATGTAGTTGAAAAGAAGGTGAAGGAATAATCCGGTAAAGGATAATAGGTGCGAAGAGCGAAGGATAATTTATGATCTTTTCCGCTCCTGTGCTCAACCGAACTCTAATGCTGATGGATAATTTCCGGTCTGATTGGGGCTATGTATCTCCTTCCGCGATTTAATCCGGTTATTCCTACTCTACGACCAGTTTACGGATGATTCTACCTCTGTCATTTTGCAGTGTTACGAAGTACATTCCGGGAAAAAATTGGTGTGCATTGAGTTCGAAATTTGTATCGGAAGGTTGCACCTGACGCCGATAAACGGTCCGGCCATTGAGATCCGAGATGGATAACCAACCATTTTCATGGAATCCTTCCAATGCAATCGTAAAATCTCCTTGATTGGGATTGGGAATGACATTTAAACCAACACCCGCTGCAGCCAGGTCATTTACTCCGGTAGTCGGCACATAGTGGACATTCAGGAAGATGCTCGAGGCAATCGGTGCGTTATCCGGCTGACACAAACTGTACAGGTACAGTTCGATATTGTTGTAATCGTAAACCTCTCTATTGGCTTGTGTTATAGAAAGCGTGGCATCATCGAGACATCCCTGGGCAGGCACGGTAAAATCAACTCCATTGTCATTGGTGTTAAATAAATTATTTCCAAATCCTTCCACAATTGCACCGTTCAGGTTGGTTGCCGGATTTCCTTTCAGGTAATACGTCCGTGGTTCATCGCTGTTGTTACAGATCTTAATCTTAAAGGTTGGTTTAGTGCCTGTAGCAATATTGGAAATGGTCATAGTATCTTTTCCATCTGCAAAGACCAGATCGGGTTGATCCCGCTGGTAGCCAGCCTGATAGGGGCAACTGCTCCGGGTACCATTCACTATCCGGAAAATCGGTGTACCAAACATAGGATCCCGGACAATGTTAAGATTATATCTATCACCCGGATCGTCATCACTTAGCGTGTACTTGACCAGTTTTGATTCATCCTGGGTTTGATTTTGTGAGGCGCCATATCTTTTTGAAGCCTTGAATTCATATCCTCCCGACACTCCGGAACCAGCTACTTCGACCACTGCTTGTATTCCGACTTTGGCGTCAATGTATTGTTCATATTTAATGGACCTGGTCTGGGTCGTCTGAACACTCTGCTGACGCTCTAATTTGGCACCGGAAGTAAGGGTCAGATTCGATTCCAGAACTTCATTGTCCGGGTCGTTGATGTTCTCCAGATTCAAAGCGAGGACCTGCTTCCATACGTTCATCTGGTTCAGGATCGTATTGCTCTGTCTGGGTTCCAGCTGAGCCGAGTCTTTTAACATCCCCTCCAGCTCAACAATGTTGTCCTCTATCCCTCTTTTAGTGAGGATGAAATGCCTCGGCTTACCCACCGGAGCATAAACTAAACCCTTGGTTTTAATGGCTGTACAGGTGGCCTCATCAAACTGGATCAGTGGATAAACACCTAAGGCCAAATCTTGTCCATAACCGATGAATACATCTCCACCACCCTGATCATCGACCAGTTCCGAGGTGGCAAACCCTTCACTGACGGTAATGCACGTTTGATTGGATGAGGTGGTATACATCAGGTCTCCGGCTTCCAGTCCGGCGGAAAAGGTAACCGAAAATTCAAAGGAGGTGGTTACAAACAAGCCCGCTTGTCCGGCAATACCCAATTTAACCGCAAGATTTGCAGCATGTGCCTCTGAACTGGTAATATCGGTTTGCAAATTCCGGCAAATGGTTTTACTCGTTTGA
This sequence comes from Lewinellaceae bacterium, assembly GCA_020636135.1. Lineage (NCBI taxonomy): Bacteria > Pseudomonadati > Bacteroidota > Saprospiria > Saprospirales > Lewinellaceae > Lewinellaceae bacterium. Next base: position 114,198 of record JACJYK010000002.1, on the reverse strand, counting down.
AATTCGCTGCTACTGCCATCACCGGGTGGTGCATGCAGGACCAGATAAGGCATCTGAGGTTCCACGATCGTGTCCAATATGGGCACAGGCACATCTACTTCCGTCGGCCCTTCTACTACAAAAGGAATCACAACATTGTATGCAATAGGACCATATAAAAACGCCAACCTGAATGAGATGACCACATATCCATCTGTGGTTCCATTTGGAAAAAATACATCCGCTTTCCAAATGCTCTCCGTTTCACCCGGCTCATTCCTGACTGGCAAGAGGCTCCCAATGCTATCCGAGGATAGGCCTTCACTTTCCATTCCATGATATACCGGAAAATAATAGGGCACCGTGTCGTTTCCCGTATTCCATGGCAAAGGAGATAACCCCTGTGATTTAAATTGCATTTCATAATGCTTATTATTCTGCAGCCGAATGCGGTTTCCCTGCGGGACTTCTGCCAGCGTAGCAGCAACCATGGCATTCAACTTGGAGACTTCGGTTGGTTTATCATTGGTATGCTCATCCTCCACATTTACCAGAGATGCTTTAAAAATAGTTTCTCCACATGGCGCAGCGGGCAAGCCGGATATGGTTACGATTTGGCCCCCCGGCCAAACTTCGATTTGGGTCTGACACCATCCCGGGGTTAGGATAAATAAAATCCATCCCAGCATTAAAAAGACCACCTTGACGGTTGTTGCCGGATGGTTATCCTTAATTCTCGTCGTTACCATAGACCTCAATTGATTTTATAATCAATTTCAAAAATACTCCGGGGCACCGATGAAAATTAGGCGGTTGATCCGGTTAAGATTTTTGTTGACCGAACGAATTAATTGGTTGATCGAATGAGCTGTGCCACACCAAATAATGCTATTCGCTATTCGGTGTCCGACCCTGGTCATTTTGCAGGGTTACCAGATATAATCCGGGAAAGAAACGGCGTGAATTGAGTTCAAAAAACTGGTCCGAAGGCTGCACTGGATGGCAGTAGTTCCACAGTTTTCCGGGAGGCATGAACCTAATGATCGGTGCTGTCAATAGAAAAAAGGCGAGCAACACGTAATTACTGTTATCCAGGCTATTTGGTTTTTTTGGGGTTATGCGGCAACCTTACAATATTGCTGCCTAGTAGAATGCCTCTCTTTCAGTTTGCATCACTCGCCTGCCAAATGATATTTTCCAAATCCAACCATTACTCGGACAGACCGAGTTGTTGGTAAAAGACCAGATTGTCCAGGAAGTCCTGCTCCTGAGCGATCTTACCATTTTTCATTTTCACAAGCGTAACACCCTCAATATCGACCTTCTTCCCGGTTGGTGGGATACCAAAGAATTCTCCGGTATGCTTTCCCTGAAATCTCCAATGTTTGACGATTTTATCACCCTGCCCGAAAGCGTCCAGAATGGTGAAGGTGACATCTGAAAATCCGGTTAGATAGTTGTTATAATACGCTTTAAACCCATCCACACCTTCTATATTCTCCGGACTGGTGACCAGGATGACCTGTTTGTCAAAATGCTCCTCATTAATCTGATCGATTTGTCTTTTATTGACGATATCGTCCCACACACGCTCATACATCTGCAGATTGGCATCCAGCTGATGCTGCGCGTCCTCAAATGCCTTGAGTGCTTCATGATCTGCATTCTGACAGGAAAATGCGATCAGCATGAGTGCGCACAAACCGGCTATTATTGGCTTCATTGATAAAAAAATGTATTTCAAAATAAGAAGCCTGAATAAGGAGGTATGGATCGAATGTCCGGGCAGCAACTTCTTTTGACCGAAGAATGTTATCAATTGACCGAAGGATTTAATTCCAAAAACTTATTTTGGCGAGAACTAGTTTGTACGAAGGCAGGAATTGAATAGCAGCGGAAGAGGTCCTATGAAGATACTGGTTGTTGAGGATGAAATGATCATTGGAGCAAAGATCTCCATCTACCTGACAGAGCTCGGTTATGAGGTGACCGGTGTTATCCCACGGGCAGAGGAAGCGTTGCTGCACGTCAAGGATAATGTACCGGACATTGCCCTGCTGGACATCAGGCTCAAAGGAGCGATGGATGGCATTGCATTAGGTGTAATCCTGAATGAGCAACACCAGATTCCTGTCGTTTTTTTAACAGCTAATACCGATGATGCAACGTTTGAAGAAGCTAAAAAGGCCAGGCCCTACGCTTTTTTGGCCAAACCCTTCGGCAAGCAGGATTTGAAACGTGCATTGGAGCTGACCTTAAATTTGCTTTCCGGTGAATCCCAATCCGAATCATCCCATTTTGATGATATTCCTTCCTCCAATCAACCTCTTTCCGATCGGTTTTTCGTTTACGATGGTGAAAAGAGAGTACGTATTCTGTTTGATCATGTGCTGTACATCAAAGCTGAACGCAATTACTGCCGTATTATCACCGAATCCAAAGAATACCTGTTATCCATGCCCATGAAAAGTCTGGAAGGAGAACTTCCGCCGGATTTGTTCCAGCGCATTCACCGCTCCTACATCGTGAATCTAAAACACGTGGATGAAATAGACAATCAGGTGGTTCGTCTCGGAAGTCATTCCCTGACCATCAGCCAGGCTTTTCTCAAACCGTTTTTACAGCGCATCAAATCCGTCTGAATGAAGCAATGGCAGGTATTCCTTTTCATGTTGATCAATATTAATCTGGCTGCCCAACCGGATCCTACCCCGGTAAACGCCCTGGATAGCCTGTTTGCGATCTTGAAGAAGGAAGTTTCAAACCTCAGCAGCACGCACACCTACGAACAAACCTATCAAAAGGCTTACTTTGCCCTGGCTCGAGCCCTGTATGACGGAAATCCGGAGAAAATCGCCCAGGCGCATAACATCATTGCCGATTGGCACTATTACAGTGTGACCTCCAACAATCCCGATTCCGTCTATTACCACGACCTGAAAACATTGGAATATCTAAGAATGACCGATGACCAATCTTCCATAGCCAAAGCGGAGGACCGGGTCGGAAAAGATCTGGTAAGCATGGGAAGATATCCGGAAGCAGAACAGTACCTCTTTAATGTCGTCCGGATTTATGAATCCCTTAATCAACCACTTAATCTGGGAAGCGCCTATGCCAGTTTAAATTTTTTATTTCGTGAGACCCAGGATTACAACCAGGCCCTGGTGTACGGTGAAAAGTCCATGGAATTGTTTGAAGCCAATTATAAGGATGAAGATGAACTGATCGAACCGCTGTTAGGCCTGATCAAAACCTACCCTGAAGTAGGCAAACCGGAATTGGCGCTGGAGAAAGCCCAACAGGTAGTGGATATCATCTCCCGGAAATATGGTGAAGGAGAAAATATCCACATGGCCAATGTGCGGGTATGGCGCGGCGAAGTTTACGTGGCACTGAAGGAATACGACAAAGCGTTGGAAGATTTCACTTATTCCTACCGGGTTATGAAAAACCTCCTGCCTGACGAATCCGATGCAGACGGGTGGAAGGGATACATCGGCAATGTACTCCGTCTCCAAGGGAAATATGCCGATGCCATTCCTTACATCAAAGATTGTTTGCATCACCATCAGAGCAAGAACATCGAAGAATGGAAACTCATCGAAGACAACCAGTTTTGGCTCGCCGAATGCTATGAAAAAACAAACCAACCAGATTCGGCATTCCATTACCTACAGCAGGGCCAGGCCACCCAAAAAGACCGGCTCACCGAAGAGCTGGCGGCCGTAAAAAAAGAGCTTCGCATCAAGTACGACACCGAGCAGAAAGAGGAAACCATCCATACCCAGCAGGCCAGGATCGAACAACAGTCCAAAGTGCAATACCTCAGTTACGGTGTAGTGGTCTCTTTATTAGGATTACTTCTGGTGGGCTTTATCGCCTACCGAAACAACCGGAAAAAGAATCGGCAACTGTTGACCCTCAACCTGGATCTCACCCATACCAACCAAAAGCTGGATCAGCGCAATGCTCAGAACGAGCTCCTGCTCAAAGAGATCCATCACCGGGTAAAAAACAACCTGGAGATCATTTCCAGTCTTTTGGAACTCCAGGCCCGTCAAACCGACGATCAGGTCGCTCAATTTGCGATGAAGGAAAGCCAAAGTCGCGTGCGTTCGATGGGTATTTTGCATCAAAAGTTATTCCAGGGACAAAATCAGGTCGCCATCGAGATGAAGGATTATTTTACCAACCTGAGTAATCATCTGCTCGACACTTACGATGCCGGAGAAAAGGTAAAAGTGGATTGCAAAATGGATCCTTTAGAGCTCGATATCGACACCGCAATCCCGATCGGACTGATCGTCAATGAAGTGCTAACCAATGCCCTGAAATACGCATTCCGGGACCGTAACGGCGGAAAGATCAGATTGAGCCTTCAGGCTGAAGGTGACCGTAATCTCAACTTATCAATAGAAGATGACGGGGTGGGAAAACAACATGAGGGTCAACCGGAAGGCACTGGTTTCGGGACACAGTTGATTAATCTGCTAACCCATCAACTGGAAGGATCTATGTCAGAACAAATCCGGGAGGGAACCAAAATATCATTCCATTTGAAAAAAGTACGCACGGCAAGTTGAGTAATACCGGAACAGAAATCAGGACTTCCACTTGATGTTGCACCCCATGCTCGGATACTGAATATCGGCTACCGGCTTGCCGGCCAAGACGGCATCCAGGGCAGCCCGTAGGTCTTCACCGGTTACCGGAACATCGGTTTTGGGTCGGCTTGCATCCAGCCGGCCACGGTAGACCAATTGCCGATCGCGGTTAAAGACATAAAAGTCCGGCGTGCAGGCAGCATCATAGGCTTTAGCTACTTCCTGTGTTTCATCATACAAATACGGAAACGGATAGTGGAGTTCTTCGGCATGGGCCTTCATCTTATCCGGTGCATCATCCGGGTAATTATCCACATCATTCGAACTGATCGCCACAAAACCAACTTCTTTTTGCCGGTATTCATTGGCCAATCGAACGATCTCCGCATTGACATGCAGGACGTACGGGCAGTGATTACAAATAAACATTACTACGGTAGCATACCCGGTTGCCACATCATTTAGAGAGATAACCTTTCCGGTAACGGTATCCGGTAAATGAAAGTCGGGTGCCGGAGTACCAAGCGGGAGCATATTGGATTCGGTGCGAGCCACAGGAAAGGGGTTTTTTATTTAAGATTACTTGATTTCTGATTTTAGATTTCTGAGTACCTTCTACTATCTACGGAATACCTATGACTTAATGGCCGAGATTAACTCATCACTCATCGGATCGACCATGGACGGCCAGAATTTTACCAGGTTACCGTCTTCATCAATCAGGTATTTACAGAAGTTCCAGGAAGGGATCTGGTCATTCCATCCATTTTTGTCTTTCGATTCCAGCCAGTCGTACAATGGAGGTTTATTGGGTCCCTTCACGGTAATTTTGGCAAACATCTGAAAGGTAACCCCATAATTTTTCGTACAGAAGGTAGCAATTTCAGCTTCGCTACCCGGTTCCTGACCACCAAAATCGTTGCAGGGAAAGCCAAGGACAACGACCTGATCGCCGTATTGCTTATGAAGCTCTTCCAACTGAGCGTATTGTGGTGTGAATCCGCATTCGGAGGCCGTATTGACGATCAGGACTTTCTTCCCTTTGTACTGTGAAAAATCGATGATCCGGCCGTCTATGCTTTGCATTTTCAGACTATGGAAAAAATCATCGTTTGGATGTACCGTAAACATACTAGCCATTAGAATAAGAATTGAGCCAGCCATTTAAATTTGATTTTGCAAGCTATAACAGCTGGTGTGGTAAATGGTTGGGCATGTGGGTTATTCTTTGGTAAAGAATGCTCCCGGCTTTGTATCTTCCATGCTATGAAAAAGACCATTGCCATTATTGTCTTCATTGTTTTTATCTTATTTACCGCCGTACAGTACAACGACCCGGATGCGCTACGGTGGATCGCCATTTACGGGTACGTCAGCCTGGCAGCACTAGGCGCCTATTTCAACCGGGTACCACGCTGGGCGATTTACGCCGGGATGATCGTCTGTCTGATCTGGATGGGTACTTTATTCAAGGATTTTATTCACTGGATCCAGATGGGCATGCCTTCCATCGTGGATGAAATGCATACCACCAAACCCCACATCGAGCTGGTACGGGAATTTCTGGGCTTGCTACTGGCCATGATTGGTCTTTGGGTGGTCCGGCCACGGGGAAATAACTAGGGGTACACGGAACGTCACCGGAGAGACACGGAGGGTCGTGGTGTTTGTAGGCCATTTTATGGGGCGTACCTACGGCACGCTATGCTTCTATGGGCATCATCAGTTGGATTAAAATCCATCGCAACGCCATGTCCCGAGCCGATGGCTCTGGTAGCCCATTCCATACCTGATCGAATTTCCCAAATTGGATGCTATAAGCACAAAACCGTAGGCTTGATCCATTCTGTAGCGGTGGGTTTTAACCCATTGCATAAACGTCAAACAAAATCCGAGTGCCGGAGGTACGGAACATTTTGAAATCACAAAGCCGTAGGCTTGGTCCCTCTGCAGCAGCGGGTTTTAACCTGATGCTCTGGTAACCCTATCCATACCTGATCGAATTGCCCAAATTGGATGCTGTAAGCACAAAGCCGTCGGATTGGTCCATCCTGTAGCGGTGGGTTTTAACCTGTTGCATAAACGTCAAACAAAATCCGAGTGCCGGAGGTACGGCACATTTTGAAATCTTATCTTTTATGGGGCGTACCTACGGCACGCTATGTTTTTATGGGCATCATCAAGTGGATTAAAATCCACCGCAACACCATGTACCGAGCTGATGGCTCTGGTAACCCTATCCATACCTGATCGAATTTCCCAAATTGGATGCTGTAAGTACAAAGCCGTCGGATTGATCCATTCTGTAGCGGTGGGTTTAACCTGATGCTCTGGTAACCCTATCCATACCTGATCGAATTCCCCAAATTGGATGCTGTAAGCACAAAGCCGTAGGCTTGGTCCATTCTGTAGCGGCGGGTTTTAACCCGTTGCATAAACGTCAAACAAAATCCGAGTGCCGGAGGCACGGCACGTTTTCAAATCACAAAGCCGTAGGCTTGGTCCATTCCATAGCGGCGGGTTTTAACCCACTGAGCACATGGCCATCAACTAGTGAGTGCTGTAAGCACGTCACATATATATAAAATTATTACATGATTTATACCCGTATGTGATTTATGGCAAGGCACCATGAGAGGTCAATCCGGCATCCACAGCGATCGGTCTTAGATATTGATCACCGTCTACCAGACAAAAATATCGTGTCAGGTTACTGACCACACAAGAATGGTTCGGTAGGATCCGTACCAGATCCCCAACTTTGAGTTCCAGGCCTTTGCGTTTACCTATAAATCCATGCTCTTCGGAAAGCTTGACCACTTTGAACTCAAACGCCTTTTTGGGATAATGATCCAGAGGATAGGCCAATCCATAATCATCCTGGTCTCCCCGTTTGTCACTGGACAAGACCTTTTTGCCAGCATCGATGATGTAGTAATGCTCGTTTTCACTGATGACTGAAGCCAGGATGGTCTGTGCCACAGCCCGCTTTTTGATCAATTTCATGGCAACCGGTGTCCGATCCATAAAAACGTAATTCCCCGGTCTGATTTCTGTCACCCCTTCCAAACCTTCACCCATCAGGGTGCCCGGTGTAGATCCGACAGAGATTTCATCAACTGCTATTCCGGCTGCCTCGAGTCTGTGTTTAAGTTTTAATAATTGGTTGACTTCTTTCCGGTTTACTTTAGTCAGTTTCTTCCAACTGGCTACATCATAGGTTAATCCGTTGTGGGTGAGCAGTCCTTTAAACCCCAGGTATTTATAGCGTCCTATTTGCTGCGCCAGTTCGAGGATGCGTTCATCATTGGGTTCCAGACCACATCGATTGTAGCCAATGTTGATGATGATGTATAGACCTACCTGGAACCGAACCCGGGTAGCTACTTTGTAGGCAATTGCAAGTCCTTCGGCATTGTCGATGCATAGATTGATTTCGGCATTCAGTTCCTGGGCCCGTTTCAGAAACGGAGTCAGCTTGCGCTCATCAATAACAGGATAGGCCAGGGTGATTGATTTAACGCCTGCCTCCAGAAACGGCAATGCTTCAGCCGGCTTGGATGCGGTAATGCCAACTGCACCCGCCGCTGCCTGCATCTGGAAGATTTCCACACTCTTGTGGGTTTTAATGTGGGGTCGCAATTTGACCTGGTTCTGATCGGCAATCTCCTGAAGGTGTTTGATGTTCCATTCGAGGATAAGTTGATCGACCAGGACCTGTGGGGTCTGGAGTTGGTTCACAGAAAACATGGCACTAGGTTAAAAAGTATAAAAATTAATATTCCTGCTGGATGAAAACAAAGATAAAGCGTCAGTAAGAAACACCCTGGAATTCAATGTTAACAATTCCAGTTTTGGGAAATTTACCTTTTGCAGGTTCCTAAGAGGTCATTGTCCGGACTGCAGGATCAATATCTTCGTCACCGCAGCTGCCGGCTTTCCAAATGTAACCTGTGTCGCATTGCTGAACACCAAATAAACTCCGCTGGCGACCCGGTTACCGGTAAAATCATTACCATCCCAGATGGCTTGCCCGCCATTCGCCTGGGTTTCGTACACTAGCTGTCCGCCTACATCAGTGATCTTTACATCAGCATCCTCGACCAGCCCTTTGATCGCGATGATGCCCTGGTATTCCGGACGTACCGGATTAGGAAATGCATAGACGGTCGGGGCATAATAATTCTCGGCAGCGGAGGCTTCGGTCCGCAATGTAATGATGCCATCGTCGGTGCCGATCCAGGCGATCCCGTCGTCATCGATCGCAATATCGATGATGTTGTTATTGAGTAAGGGACTGTTGCGGTCGTCGTATTTCGCGACCAACTTTAATCCATCCGGGGACAAGACAAAGATGCCATTGCGGGTACCTACCCACTTCTGGTTGGCACCATCCACGGCAACACAACGAATATCCTGCGTGGAGAGCAATTTTCCGTTTACCCCATCGAACGTAACGATTTTGTGCCGCCCAGGGCAGCCATTTCCGTTAAATAAATTGTCACCGCAGTCAAAAGTCACCAGTCCCTGGGTCGTTCCTACCCAGATCTGACCATCGCGGTCGGCTTCAACGCAATTAACCAGGTTATTAGGCAGTTCGCTGTTGGTGGTGTTAATAACTTTATACCGGTCATCACCCGTGTCCAGCGGATCTTCACCGGAATCCATAACCACCAGGCCCGCGACATCGCCATTGATAGCAAACCATTTATAGCCATTGCGGTCGATGGCAACCTGAGTCAGTGTCGTTGCAGTAGGCACATTAAAATTTTGCCATTTACCGTCCGTAGTCATCACTGAAATCGGCTTACTGGCCAGGTAATTCGAAATCCATAAATTTTCATCTTTATCGAAGGCGAGACCGCTGATCCGTTCGCGCCCCGGGTCACCTACTGTCCCACCGATGGTCGAATTGTCCTGGTCGTAAATGGTGATGGTTCCGTCAGGCGGTATTTGGGCCAATCCGGACAGATAGGACCCGGCATAAATCACGCCGTCGGAAGGACGAACCTTTACTGTGAAAACATCCCAGAAATCATGCACCCCCAACGTCTGATTGTTGTAGACATTGAGATAATTCCAAAGTCCATCCTTATACAGGAACAATCCATCCCTCCTGAAACGGTAAGAATAGGTTGCGTCTACTCCGCCTGAAGCCACTAACACTTCATGGTTATAGGTGGTGATTTCCGAAACATTGGACGAATAAGGTGTATTAAAGGTTAATGCATGGCAGGGCTCCGTCAGAGAAGTAGTATACCGGTATTCATCGCCTTCATCAGCAAACCACAGGGCATCGCCGGTCTGAATGGCGTAATTGGGGCGAAAAAAACACTGGGCAGGTACATCCTCCCGCGAACCGTCCGCATTCAGGAAAAAGACTTTGCTGTCGCAATTGGTGATGCAGCGCAGTCCGGCGATCAAACGCGTTCCCTCATCCGACAGGTAGCGGACCCGGTATCCCCGATCGTACAAGATCTGGTCAAACTTGGATCCATTCCACTTCAGGATGCGATCTTCAATGACCACATAAAGCTGACCGTCCAGTACAGCCACCTGGTTGGCATAAAAGTATCCGTCAGCAATCCCTTCTTCCGGTCCCAGTAATTGCCACTCCTGAAAATCTGCCAGATTAACGCCGTTTACAGGAGCGCGATAAAGCCCATTCTCGGTTCCAAGGTAAAAATAGCCCTCAAACTCCCTCAGACTGAATGTCTCAAAGTCAATAAACGTGGTGAACCCAAATTCTTGCCGAATCATATCAAACTCTACCAGGCCGAACGAGCAGGATAAATAGGCTTTATCCCCGTAAAAGACAATGTCATTAATCGATTTACGGCCAAGGATGCGGTCATTGTCCCGGATGTTATTAAAATTCACAATGCCGTCAGCGCTGTAGAGATCCAGATTGCCGTCGCTGTAGGCAATCATTAATGACTCGGATGGTGCGTGATATTTGACCCGTGTCAGACCGGCGTCACTCAATCCCTCAACCCGGGTTATGAATGCCGGCTGCTGGTCTTCCCTTGAGAGTCTCAATAATCCGAATTCGGTCGCAAAATAGATGTTATCCGGGCTGGCCGTAACGTAGGCGCTGCGTTTAAACGGGAGATGCGCTTTCCACTGTCCGATCCGCAAGTCAAAGGATGACTGTGCGGTCAAGCTAATGGCAAACCAGGATGCGATGATCAGGCTATAAACCCTCATGTGTTTTCCGGCTGAAAATTCTATTTCTATTAACGGCTGTTCCACGGTTTTCGATGCACCCTCCTGGGCAAATTGTAGGACGAAATTACAGTTTTCCAGCAGAAACGGTTCAGGCAAACCCAAACCGACCCCTCTTGGGAAAGATCTTGTCCGTTCAATCGGTTACCAGCCTTTTTGTATCCGCGATTTAGCGTAGCTGGTAGATTCCAGAACTTGCCAGTGCATAATATCACTTATCTTATGCTGGTATGTTTTCAAAATGGATTGCTCATATTGCCGTAGCCTTTCAGACCTTTCGGTCCAATCCCCTGCACACCCTGCTTTCTACTTTGGGTATTGTCATCGGGGTGGCCGCCCTGGTTGCTATCCTTTCATTGATTGATGGGCTGGAGCAATTTGGCCGGCAACAGCTGGAAAGGACAACGGACCTCCAGGGCATTCAGGTGATGAGTAAAACCGATGACCGAGAAAATGGAGTGGTTATCAAGCGGGACGAATACCCCCTGTTGGATGAGGCATTTCTTGAACTTCTGATCCACCATTTAGGTGACCGGGCAACGGTGACCATGTACCAGGAGAAATCGAATTGGATTAGCTGGCCTCAGGATACTACCCGGCACGCCGCCCTGGTTTATCAGCTAGCCGGAACAATACCTGCTCTCGATACCGGTTTGATTGCAGGAAAGCTGGCGCTTCCGGACGAAAAGCAGGTTGTGGTTAACAATAAACTACTTGCGTATTTTCCTGAAACCAGGCGGGACGACCTCATCGGCAAAAAAATTTTTCTCGGATCAGATACCTGCGTCATTGGAGGTATTGTCCGCTACGCGCGTGCCCGGGGAGGATTGCTTGTATTCCGTAAGCTTCTGCCATCGATGGACCGCCACGATTTTCCTCCCCAAATCTTGATTCACGTAAACACGATCGAAAATGTTGCTGTCATCCAGAAGCAAGTTGAGGCGTTGATCCGTGAACATTATCCGGATAACTCCGGTGATTTTGTGGTACTGAACAACACTTTCCGCGTTGACCAGGCCACCCAGGGGATTTTGTTGTTTAAACTGATCATGGCATTTATTACCGGCATTTCAGTGCTGGTAGGCGGAATCGGCATCATGAATGTTTTGTTGATGTCAATCACCGAGCGCACGCGGGAAATCGGGATTCGCAAGGCTCTGGGTGCCAGAAAACGGGATATCTCCAATCAGTTTCTGGCGGAAGCGGTTGGATTAAGCCTGATCGGCAGTCTACTGGGAATGATCCTGGGCATGTTGATGGTTCAGATCGCGTTACCTCTGATCAAAAAGGTCATTAAAGCGCCCTTCGGAATCGTCTATAACCCTTCCACTTTGTTGATCATATTTATTCTGGCATTACTTATCGGCATCATTTTCGGCACCTATCCTGCCTTACGGGCGGCCAGGCTTACTCCGGTCGATGCGATCCGGCACGAATAAATCGCGAAAAACTGAGACCACTCCTGAATTTCAATAACAACGGGCAACCCACGTCATTCGCGCGAATAGACCGTGTCACCTGTAAGAAGTGTACTTGAGCTTACCCTTTTCGGTTCGTACAAAAGAGGTATTCAATAATGATCCTTCGGCAGTTAACTCATTCTAAACCTGTCTAATGTCTAAAATCTAATTCATCCTTCCTCCAGCAATTCCTTCATTGCATGCATCACCATGGTCCAGTTATCGATGGAATGCTGCTTGCGATCCGGGTCGGTAAATCCCCCTTGCTCAACCTTCAATCTGGTGCCTTCCGGATGCACTTCCAACCGGTAGGAAACCGGCAGGTAATTTTCGGGTTTGTCTTCGGTACCTGACCAGGAGCTCCAGTACACATAATCCAATTGCCGCGGCGGATCGAAAACCTGAATGACTCCTTTGTCCTCATAAGCCTGACCGTCCCATTCACCACGGAAATAGATCATGCCTCCCTCCCGCCAGTCTCCTTCCAGGTTGGTACCAAAAAAGTATGCCCTCACCATTTCCGGGTCGATCAATGCTTGCCAAACCTTTTCCAGAGAAGCCTTGATAACCAATTCTACTTGTATATATTCCATGCTATCTGATGATTGTATGTTTCGCCAAAGGTAATGGAGCTAAGAGCTATTGAGATTACACGAAACGGAGCCATGGTTATACCTTAAGGATTATCTTTATCCAATTATTTTACCAAGCCTATGGTCCATCTTAAAGATACCGACACCGGGAACATCATCGTTATTGGCGACCGGGTTTTAATCAAACCGACCACCCCTGCCGAAAAAACGGAAGGTGGTTTATACCTGCCACAGGGCATGCACAAAACCGAAGAGCTACGTACCGGATATGTGATCAAAGTCGGGCCTGGATACCCCATTCCGGTTCCTCCCGATGACGAACCTTGGAAAGAGCATAACGACGAAGTCAGATATGTCCCGCTTCAGCCCAAACAAGGAGACCTTGCCGTCTATATCCAGAAGAATGTGTTCAATATCCGCTTTAATGGAGAAGACTATGTGATCGCTCCCCATGGAGCCATTCTGATGGTGGTGCGGGAAGAGGATTGAGGTTTCCGGATGTGCTTTTAATTAACTCCGCGCTCATTCAAAAGTAGTAATCAGCATCGACTCACGTATTCCTCCAAAGCTCTTGTTTGGTCCGCTTTGTGGTCACCTAACTACCGGCAATGCGATGGCGGCACGCCGAATTTCTTTTTAAATGCCGCGCTGAAATGTTGGGGGGAAGAATAACCCAGGTCATAGGCCACCTCCGCTATGGAGCGGTGATTGGCAAGGAGCGCTTCCTGCGATCGTTGCAAACGGTAATCCGCCAGATATCCGAAAGCCGTTGTCTGGTATTCCTTCTTAAACCCGCGTTTGAGTTTGTATTCATTTAATCCGACCTCACGCGCCAACTCCGAAAGACTGGGTGGATTCTGAAAGTGGCGCTCCAGATATTGTCTTGCCTGTTGAATCCGTTCACGGTCGTCCCGGGTGAGTGAGATCTCTGGTGCACTTCGTACAAAACGGTCCACGGTCTCCGCCGAGAGTACCAGAATTTCCATTGTTTTCGATAGCAGGAAAAGCTTGCGCAGATGCCCCTGATACCTGCAGTTAATGATGGAGCGAATGGCCTGAATCAATTCAAACGAGATGGGAATGGAGCGTTGAGATAAGACCACCGGCTGATCTTGCTGCATACGGGTAATAAATCGCTGTAAGGTGGGATTACCATCCTGCGTCATCTGAATAAACTGTTCCGGTGCAAAAGCAATGTCAAACGATTCTCCCCGTAAATGATGATTGAAAAATGTATTGTTGAAACCTCTGGTATAAATCAGATTGTGCTGCCCACGCTGGACCGGATAGGTCTTGTCCTGCTGAAAAATGGTATAATCCCCCTCAAGATTGAAGGACAGGCTGACCAGCTCTTCTTCATTGGATTTCTCAAAATAGCCGGTCTGCCCAAACTCGGTTACGGTATGGCGTAGGCGGATCCCATCTACCCAGGCATAATAACCGGTAGTGCGGCCATAATCAAGCGTTTCGTCGTATTGAACCTCCACCAGTGAGCCATCTGGATTTGGCTCTGGGAAAGGATGAATATAATATGGACTCGCGTTGGAAGGGTTGTTCGTCATAACATGTAAATCATCGATTTCATGGTAAAAGCTATCCATTACTGATCAGTGAATTTAAAAATCAGAAGCTAATAATCCATTCATTAATTATTAGGATCGCTAGACTTGATTTTCCGGAATCCATTTTATTATTCGCAAAACAAGTTGAGAATTTGTTCTAATTTCAATCACAGATAATCCATACCTGCACCATAAACCTGACGCAATGAATTCCTTGGTTCTGACATTCTGGATGCTTGCTTTTGCATCTATGGAGGCGCAACCGGTCTCCTATACCCATGATTTCACCTCAAAGCCACAGGTTAAGTGGACTTTTCACACTTCATCCGAATTTTTCAGTTCACCGGTGGTGATGGGAGACCTGGTCTACATTGGCGGCCTGGACAGTATCTTGCATGCAATTGATTTACAGACAGGCAAAGAGGTCTGGCAATTTAAATCCGGTGGAGCTATCCGGTCTACTGTTTTTGCAGATGATGAATATGTTTACCTCAATGGCGGTGATGGCAACATTTATTGCCTGGTTCGCTATGATGGTGCTTTACAATGGATATTCCAAACCGGAGGTAAAGAACGATACGATTTTGCGGATTATTTCGATTCGGCACCCGTTGTGGTCGACAACCTGCTGTACGTCGGTTCCAGTGATTTTAACCTGTATGCCCTCGATGCCACGAATGGAAGCGAAATCTGGCATTATCCAACAGATGGAATGGTACACACCACACCCGCAATCGCCAACGGGGGTATCTATTTCGGTTCTTTCGACGGATATGTTTATGCCTTAGATGCTCAAAACGGTACGCTCAGGTGGAAATTCAAAACTGTTGGCCACCGGTATTTCCCCAAAGGCGAAGTTCAGGGTTCACCGGTGATCACAGACCAATTAATTGTTATCGGAGCTCGTGACTATAATGTTTATGCCATCGACCGGGAAAATGGTTATTGCCATTGGAATAAATCGTTCCAAAATGGCTGGGGACTAAGCAATACCGTATTTAAGGACACTTTATTCATTGCGGGAGCAGATGAACGTAAAATAATTTGCGTTAATGAAAAATCCGGATCCGAATTTTGGAACAAACCCATGGAGTTCCTGATCTTCGGCAACCTCGTATTTTCTCAGAAAATGTTTTACGTAGGCACAACCAATGGCAAGTTGCATGGTTTTGACCGGATTTCCGGCGAGCGCGTATGGCAGTTTGAGACCGAAGAGTATCTTGAAAAAAGATCGGCATATTTTAAAGATGACGATACTTATCGCGAAGATATCTATTCAATCATTAAATCGAATGAAGAATTCCTGGAAGTCGAATGCGAATTAGGTGGTGTATTTTCGACACCGGCCCTGGTAAATGACTTGTTGTTATTCTCGAGTACCAACGGCAAGTTGTATTGCCTTGAAGAAGCGAAATAAATATCTGGTCTCGTTGGGCTCAGATTCAATCCTTTTTCACCGCACGAATACCCATAAATGCAGGAAATTGATTTAATTCTTTAAAATGTTTAAGGTCGTGTTGGGCAAATTCCGGTGTAGGCCTGGGCTCCACAAT
This sequence comes from Lewinellaceae bacterium, assembly GCA_020636135.1. NCBI lineage: Bacteria > Pseudomonadati > Bacteroidota > Saprospiria > Saprospirales > Lewinellaceae > Lewinellaceae bacterium. Next base: position 98,219 of record JACJYK010000002.1, on the reverse strand, counting down.
TTTATCAATGTAAAATCCATGATCGGTGAGCGGATTAATACAGTCTTGTAAGGAACGACGATAACTGTTTACCTCTACCGGCATCCCAAATCCTCTCCAGGTACATCGTACCTGTTCGACTGAAAAATAAGCTTCCGATTGAAAATAATTGTATTCAAAAAAAGGATGTTCAATCGAAAGGACGACTACCCCCCTGGGTCTAAGTACGCGATAAAATTCATTGATCGTAACACTCCAGTCTTCTATGTAATGCATGGCCAGAGCACATATCACAACATCATACGACTGGTCTTTAAGCATATGAAACGGTTGTGAAAAATCGTGTACAAAAAAATTAGCCCTATTCCCGTTTCTTTGCCTGGCCAGCTCAACCATCTTAGGGCTGATATCAAAACCCACGACATTGGCGCCTTTTGCCAGGAGTTCCTCCGCATATTTTCCGGGACCGCAAGCTACGTCCAGAACGTATTTGCCATGTACATCAGGTAATAATGCCAGCGTATTAGGCCGGTCGTAGTACGCATTGTGGGGCTTGGTATCGATCAGCCGGTCATAGCTCACGGCGAGGGTCTCATAGGCCTCAACAATTTTACTTTTTATCTCATCCATTGGGATATTTTAGTCCGTGTGTCCAATTATTAACGGTCCTTACCGGATCATCGGTTGTAGGGGTATTCATTGATCCAGTGGAAAGAACGTTTTACCAATTCAAATTCTTGCAGGTTTTTGCGGGTCATCCGGATCAACAGCGTATCCGTTTGCTGAATGCCGTTCAAAATGAAGGTCCCGGAATCATCAAGCGTATACTGAAATGCATAGCGCTGTGTCGTATCGGACCGGGATGTCATCTCAAGCTCGTGAGCTACGGTATCCACATCGGTCGCATAACGGGCGGTGTGCGCGTCCATATACCGGATATTTGCGGATCCGGGCCACTGAATGGCCAATTGATTCCATCGTATGGTATCCGTCATCAACGGAGGTATGGTATCGTTGTTTTTCACAAATAAATCCACCTGGTAGAGACCGTAAAGTGGCGGCTTGGGAGCCTGATCGCCGTACTGCTTCCGCGCTCCCAGAACCTGTATCGTTCCATAGATCAGGGAATAACCCAGAATCAACCCCTTGACGATCCATTTGGCAATCCGGAGCCATCTCCTTTCGATCTCCGGAGCTTGAATGACCGGTAGTGCAACAGCCTGTCCGGTAAATAAAAATTTGAGCAGACGCTCCAAATCATGAGCCAGGAGGAATAAGGTCATGGTCACCAACGCCGTGGAGACGATTTTCACCGGCACGTCGTAGAAATAATTGACTGCCATGACATTCGTTGTGGTCATCAGGGTAATAATAGCTCCTGCGGTCATCGTCCTGCGGAACAACAATAAAACGGCGGAAACCTCTGCAATACCCATAAACAGGTTATAACCTTTGGAAAAGCCCAAAAAAGTCCATGCTAATCCCATCGGTGATGAGTCTCCGTAGAGCTGACCCAGCCGGTAAACACCGGGGTAGGAAAATTGCAATTTGATCACCTTGACCAACCCGTAATTAATCAACATTAATCCTACATAAAAACGGATGGCAACAGTCAGCCAATAATAGAGCGTTTGATAATTCCTGTTACGGCGGTCAACAATCGACCAGATCAAGGTTCCGGTCAAGGATATCACCAGGATCACAAACAGGATGACATAATCGTAGGTGGTATCACCGCTGCCATTGGTAAAAACGGTAATATCGTATGAAAGGTGAAGTATCTTTTTGCCTACCCACGGTATGAAATGGTGCAGCCATTCGTTCGGATACTTCATTAGGTATCCCCACAGCGGATAGGTACCGTTATTTACGAAAACAATGAAAAGCAAAAAGAATAAAAAGACGAATCGGAAAGCGATTTTCTGGAGGATACTCCAATTGGTGTCGAAGGATTGGTTCTCCATTTTAAGGTCGGTTTTGCAGGAATGATGGTTGAAGATCCGAAAAATTAGCAAACAGAAACTTTCTATTGCATTGGAAATTTGCAGGCACGGAGAAGAATTGAGTGATTAAAAGCAGTTGCCATTTCGAAAGTAAAGGAATCCTAAAGCGGCAAAAAGACGACCATCAGCATATCAAAAATGAAATAAAAAAGAAAAGGAATGAGTAAGTAGCCCATCACATCTCTCGCCTGAATGCGGATGCCGAGGCCCATAACCGGTAAAATGATAAGTAAATAAAACGGCTGTAATAAATTAGTAAGGGTCTCTCCAAAAGCTACGGATAAGGAAGCCCTGACTACCATCTGGTTGATTTCCGGGTCTTGCATCCCCATTCCGATTTCCTTGACTGCACTGATGATGCTTGGGCCAATTACTGCAAACTCTCCGCCGGCAGAAGGAATGGCAAAATTGACCACCGCACCACTCAAAAAAGCTAAAACCGGATACGTGTGGATGGTACCGGCCGAAGCCATGGTCAAAGCCAGTTTTTCACCCAATCCGGTATACAACATGATTCCCATGATGCCGGCATAAAAGGGAAATTGAAATAAAATGCCGGAAATATTCATACTTGATCGCTTCATTGCAATGCCATAACGCATCGGTGTACGGTGAAACAGCAGGCCAAGCATGATAAAAATAAAAATCATGATATTGAGATTCACATCAAATCCCCGGGTGATAAAATGGTAAACAATATAAACCAGGCCCATGCAAGCAATTAAATATTGGAGCCAGGGGCTGTTGTTCATGCCGTCAGACATCAATTTTGGGGAATTATTCATGCGCTCCGCCTCTTCCTCGATGGAAAATTGTTTTTGCTGGGAGGATTCCGTTTGCATATCCTGAAGATCTAGATGCTTTCGGGGCGCTAGCCATTTAAATAATAAAGGACCGGTGATAAATAAAAAAAGAATTAGGCTGACATTCAATACCGATCCCAAAGTTTGTGCCGTCGAAATGGTGCCCGATAAAATGCCTGTTTCAATGAGGTAGTTATTTTCCGTATTCAACAATAATGGAATGGAACTGGATAAGCCACCTACCCATACCCCTCCGGAAAAATAAACGCAAGCTATCAAATAGGGATAGTTGATGCCCTTAACACGACTGGCAATTTGCCTCGCTAAAACGGCCGTAATTACCATCCATCCCCAACTGATCATGCTGAACACCATTCCGATCAGAATAATAAATGGATAAACCTGATTGGGCTTGCGAATGATTCGCGTCAATCCATCGATCATCCGATCTGCATAAGGAGAAATTGCAATGCTATAACCGGTCACCAGGATCAAGGTCATCTGCATGCCAAATTCCAACAGCAACCAGAATCCTTTATACCAGGCTTGAATGGTTTCCAGCAGGGAAGAATCGGTCCAAAGGAAGGCTCCGGCAGTCGTAATTATAGTAAGACCCAATGCAAAAACAAATGCATCAGGCATGTATTTCTTAAATAGCTGCGTGAATTTTTCGCCTAATTCGGTTATCATTCTCTCTTAGTCCGGACGTTAATTTATCTTCTCTTAATATAGAATATTATATCAGGTTTTCCAAGGCGATCACAGATAAAATACGATGACAAAATTTAATGAATCTGTCATTAAGAAAAATGGATGAGAACTTTCGTTCCCATCCACTGCGCTACTATTTGGTATGAAAAAAAGTGTTGGTCAATAATATTGGATCTAAAACCGGGCACCTACTGAAATCATAAAACTTCTGCCATCGGAAGGTAAAATACCCGGCCCGGGATATCCGGTAGCACGACGAGTATAATAATGTCTGTCCGTGAGATTCCCGATCGACACTTTTACATTATAATGATCCAGGAAATAATAACTCAAGTTAAAATCCGTAATCAGGTAAGAGGGCACGATACCATTCACTCCGGTGTACAAGGACCGGGTATTCACCGCATCGGAAAATGAATTGGAAACATAACTCATCTGGAGGGTGCACGAAAGCAACCCATACGCCATCGTGATGCCATTCCGGCTGATCCAGGCAGGGATATTTTCGCCCGTCTTACTCGCGATATCAACATTTTCCCCGTTTAACACAACGGTTCCGTGGGTATATCTTGCGTGGTTGTACGCGGTGGAACCAAAGAGGAAAACATCAAATCCATTCGTTGCAGCAGAAGCAATTTCCAATGGATGGAATTCTACAAAAAGCTCCAGACCCTGATTGGTCAGGTCCCCGATATTGGTTTTATAAAAATAGGTGTTCCCCTGGTCGTTCTGAATCAGGGTGCCGATGCGATCGTTGTACTGGAGCCGGAAATAATTGACATCAAAACGCAAGTACCCGGCCAATGCGCCGCGCACGCCAAATTCCGTGTTGTAGCCTTTGGCATCCTGCAGATCCGGATTGACACGGTCCAGATCCGTTGCCGGTATCAGGTCAGAATGCAGAACCGGCCGGAAATTTTGCGTGAAATTCGCATACCCATCAACCAGTGACGAGAAATTGTACTCCAGACCAACCCCGAATAAAGGAAATGCCCGATGCAGCCGGATAGGAATTGAAGCAGCCGGTAGGCCGGTTATGGTGCCACTCATGTCCGTGCGTACCTGTTCCAACCGCATCCCCGGTGTTACGGACAAGCGGTCCGTCAGATTCAAGACATTTTCAACAAACAAGGCATAATTGGTCGTTTTAAACTCCAGATCGATCCGATATGGGGCGAGCAGGGAAAGATCAAAATCTGCTTCCGTGGTTCCCAGGCCTTTTTGTTTTCTCAACGTCCTGCTGTTGCCATACCGAACTCCTGCTGAAAGATGACTTTCATGACCGAAGAGGGTATAATCCTGCCTCATTTTGACTTGGGCGAGATAACTATGGTAATAGTCGCGATCTACCTGTCTGGGATTGTAAGCGTCGGTTTCTCCATTAATGCTGTCATTAATGGTTGGGAGGGTTATAAACTGTACGCTGTTTCGTTGGCCCAGGATGGCAGAAGCACGGGCAGTGATCAACGTCTTTTTCGCCGCCTGGACCGTCAAGTGAATGGCCGGTAGATAGATGGTCGGGTTAAAATAATTGCGCCCCCGGTTGGATTGACGCGGATCCTCCGCAAACTGGGCATCCGTGAGACCTGCCGCAAAATGATTCACATAATCCATATGGGATAAGCTGGCCTTGAGCTCAGCCCTGGTTGAGAACCGGTATCCCACGGCCATATGCCATGCATTAAAAGCGTAGTCGCTGTTTTTACGCCATCCATCAGAACGCCTGAAGTTATAGTATCCCTGGTAAGTCAGTTTTCCTACCTTTCCGCCAATCGCATTGTATGAACTGAAGAGTCCGAAAGAACCCCGGCTTTGCTGTGTCTCAAACGAGATCACTTTCGTAGTATCCGGCTCTTTGATCACATAATTAAGCATTCCTCCAAACTGGGGTCCATATTGCAGAGCACCGGATCCCCGCACAATTTCGATTCGGCGCAGCGCTTCCATGGGCGGATTGTAATGGCTCTCCGGGTACCCAAACAAATCGGAATTGGTTACATCTCCATTCTGCTGAACATTAAATTCCCAGGAGCGGTGCGGATTCAGTCCCCGGGAAGAAATGCCAACCTGATTGCCGGTACCATCCATCTCCCAGACCATGATGCCGGGCACTTTGGCAAATACCTGCCGCGGATTATTTTCCGCCAGATTGACGTTGGCCGTTTGCAGATTGACCACCTCATTTTTTTTACCGGCCCAGATGTCGGTACCCTGTAAGACTGGTAACCGTTCAATCTCATTGCGTTTAGACACAATTTTTATTTCCGTCAAATCAATGTTTTTTAGGGTATCCTTTCCGGTTTGTCCCCTTAAAATGCCACTGAAAATACCCAAGAACATTATCACCGTGAGGAATTTAGACCATTGCATCAAATTGAGTTTTTTAATTAAAAAATAGCGTTCTGCATGCTGTCCCTGATTGCATCAACCCAAGCCCAACGTAAAGCATCCATCAAGAAATCAATATGTTATGCAACACGCCGGGTCGGCAAAAACCATCCTGGTCTTGCATTTTCCGTTCATCTTCATTTTAGTCCGCTCCATCGGACCGGGCCACAGCCAGCGTATATCCGGCTGCATCGATCCCTTGTTTGGTGCCAACTTTCGCATCAAAGCTCCAGTGAATACCGCCATAAACCCTGGAAATAGCTGCCTCCAGCGCCCAATTGCGAAACAGGTCATTTTCCTGGGGAAAAACATAGGTAAGGACCTCAGCGGCAGCGGCAGAAAATACACTGTGACCAGATGTATAACTGGGAAAATTAGGCGTTCCGGCGATGGTTTTGAAATTCTGTATTTGATTGATCGGCCGGGGATAATGGTAAAAATATTTGGCATCCCAGCAACTGATTCCGGCATCCATCATGGCCATGTTTAAATAGGCCATAAGGCGGGCGGTCCGCAAGGGGTTTAATCCATACTTTACGACATATTCCTTTGCAATCCGGTTCCAGTGTCCGGGTGGTGTGTAGGTGCCTAAACCATCCTGCCAGAAATTGGCGATTGCCCGCCATTCCGGCGTCATATTATCGGCATAATATTTAAGCAATTGAACATCTTCCTCGTATGCTGACGAACCCGGTACGGGAGGCACCTCCGGCCGGATTAATTCCACTGCCGGTACATTCCATAATTTTACCTGCCCGAATAACGGCGTTAACCCTACCGGGCGGGCGGGAATTTCCAGATTATCCCATTGCCAGCCAAAGCGGGCAAAAGCGGCAGCCTTGATCGAATCACTGACAACCTTCGGGCATTGCGCTTTGCTCATTCCATCCGAAGCGGCTCGGGTCAGGGCTTTTTCAGCAATTTTTTCACCGATTAAAACGCCTGCATCGACGTCACTTTGCACATTCAGTCCCGCCCATTTAAGACTGGCCAGATGCTCTTCTTCCTTGTCAGCCAGGTAGTCCGCTTCCAGTGGGAACATCTTGGATAAAATTGCACGTGATACCCGTGCGACAACAGCACCATCGGAGGGATAAGAGGGCAATCCATTGTCTGCATAGGCCGGTGTGATCGACGGATCAACCTGAGCCGGTTGAGGTCTTTGAAATGCATATTTGTAATGCCAGGCGGTAATCAGGCCATCCAATTCCGCCACTGAAAGATAAGCCAGTGCCCTGACAGCATAGGGAGGATGTGCAAAGGGAAAATTTGGAGTAGCTCCAGGATTTTGTGGATTGGGCAACGTATAGGTATTATCTGCATTAGGTCCGGGGATCAGATTGTATTTGGCAACCAGCTCCAGGGCAATTTCATTCCACCGCAGGACCGGATTATTGGTCCAGTATTTCACGGCTTCCTTCTGGTCCGCTGACAAATTGGAAGAAACCGATTTCAGCTCGGCCAATTCAGCCTGATAATTCCCGGATGAAACCGCATCGGGTTCGGGTATCAGGATCTCATCGCCCGAGTTTAGAAGTACCGGTTTCCAATTGCCTCCGTTTTTATCAATGGTAGCAAAATGATAGGCGTCATACGACAGGTATTGGGGAAGATCCTTCTCACAACTGACCAAAGCGATCAGAAAAAAAATCACTACCCCGAATAGCGTAAATTTATTTTTTAAGTCCATGATTGTTCTGAATGTTTGATTTATGAATGCTTCCACACGGGAAATTGATAGGTGATGCCTCCACCCCAGAGTTGCATCTTGCCGGTATTACGCCCGGACAGGGTGTTGCCATAATAGCCGAGCACGCCCAATCCGGTGATTCGCTTAAAATAGTACTGGGCATTGACCCGGAGTAAACCCGCATGCACCTTGTTCGTAGGTTGTGCGGCATTATAGGCCCTGACATCATCCCCGGATAAGGAATGCAGCCCGGTATAAGCCAATTCTGCTTTCAGGTGGTTGTCCAGCATCCATTTTCCAGCAACCAACTGATATTGAAGAGCGCTGGGTACATCCATCCAGGCGGTATAATAACTTCCATTGTTGTAATAGTAGTCCCGCTCGGCCTTGGTCTGACCGCGCCACAAATAGGCAAGGCTTCCTCTGCCATAAAAACCGATGGATGTCCTGTACTGCAGGATTCCCCGGACATTCAGTTCTCCGGTCCCGTTACCAATGCTGTAGGGACGGTAATCCGACAAATAATTCGTTAGCGGTGTCGCAAATCCTACATTGGTCAACACCTGCAGAGTACCTTTTCCCGTTGTCCGCTCCACCAGATTTAACTTGATATCCAGGCCCAGGTCCTGCAGTCCCCTGGCACCGGCAAATTTGCCCCCGTTGGGTTCAGAAGAATGTGTCTGGACATAGGGAATCGTGAATAAAAAATTGATGCGGTCTGTAAGGCCAATGGCCGCTCCGGCAAATCCGGAATTGCGATAAACCGTGGCGATGGTTGCATTGGTCCGGAGGTAGGTTCCTTCCCAGTAATGATCAAACGAGCCATGTTCGTATCCGGCAACCACACAAATTTCCCCCGGTTGCATCATAATGGCATCGAAGGCGGTTTGTGCCTGACCCGGGCCGAACAGGCATAGAAATAGCAGTGAAATAAAGGTTATTTTTTTCATCGTTGGTGACTTCATGTGTTGAATAATGGATTGCCGACCGGCTGTAGCCGGGTAAAAGGGTAGAAGCCTAAACGCAACCCGCTTAGGAACTTCCTTTCTGGCAAACCTTACTGGCGATTAGTGACTAATGATTCTGATTTACATCATGAATGGCCCCTGGCATAGGCATAGCCATATGTTTTCCGCCAAACCGGTAGCTTGCCCCAATTTCAACCAGAAAGTCAGCGAATGCAGCATCGCCATGACGACCCGTAGCTATATCCGATTGACTCAGGATACGGTTGCGGTACAAAGCAAATGGCACCCGAAGCGACAAAGTGGTGTGAGATCCGGCATAAAATAATCCCGGATCAACCGAAACCACGTAACCGGGACGGCGAAATCCTTCACTCTTGCCAAAAACATCTTTGGAAGGCACCCCTTCCCAATTCCCTCCCAGGTTGAACAGTATACCTTGCTTGGGCAAAAGAGCAAAACTTACACCCCCACGGACCGCATATTGATCAGCAACGGAATGGTAGGCGGTCAGCGGATCGGCATTCACCAGTGTGCCCCGGGTGAGGGTTGCATTAGTATTTTTCGGATTGAAAAGGTAAAACCCGCTATAGTAAAGGGCCAGCCTGGACGATATCGTAGTGAATCCCTGGCTTTCTACACTAAATCCCCAGCCTCCATCACCTAACTGGATGGATTGATCCACGGGCTTAGTCAGGATGTAATCCTGGCCTTCTGCATCCAGTTTATGAAAATCACCCTGGACGTTAGCATCGCCTGTCGGGGCTTTGATACCTAAACCCACTGACATATTCGCATGAAAATGTTCGGCAGGATCCCAGAGCCAGGAGGTACCGGTGACACGCAAATCTCCTATGCCAAAAGATTGGGTATGAAACCGACTTCTGTCAGGATTCGAGGATTCGGAATTTCCGTAATGTTCGTAAAGGGACGAACGGTCAAAATGACTAACCGGTAGATTTAATCCCAGGGAAAACCGGTTGGTGAGGCCGTAGCCCACATTTAGGGATGCATTGTGTACGAGGTTAACGACTTCAGTGTGTTCAAGCACTCGGTTGGCTTCTTCTACATCACCCCGGAAATGCCGGAATGAACGGAAATAGCGGTAATTCAGGCCTACCTGCCATTCGCCGGTATTGAGCGATATCAGGTTGGTACCACTAACGGCGGCACCGGTGCATCCCATACCTCCACGGATGGCCACGCATCCCTGAGCAGCTACCTGCTGAATAGAAAACGCTACGCAAAGAATAGCGCATAAAAGTGTATATCTAAGTGTTTTCATTTGAATTTAAATTAACTCGACGAGCCAGCGATGGCTATCGAAAGTTTGATACCCGGCTTTTTAATTTGCTTGCCGGGTATAGCTTATTTGTCCGGATAAATGGTCCGGATAAAGCGTTTCTGAAACAATTATCGGTTGAATGGCGGGTAGACCATCATCACATCTGTTGAGGAGGTGGCGTTAAAAGCCGGTGATGATCATTGGATTGCATAGCTGTGTAAAAATGATAGGATATCTGGTAATCTTCACACGGTAAAAGCGGTGTCATTGGTAGCGGGGCCAGATAATTTTGAAACAATCCCTGGACCAAAAGCACCTCTTGTTCCTGATCCTTGGGTGAAACAGGTTTGTCCTGAATCTGGGTCTGGAAATCAACGGTCTTATGCCGAAAAGCGAAATACACGGTGTCTTCTTCTTGCGGATGGGCAAATGCAAAAAAATCGCTGTAGATCAATCCGCGCGGCGTCAACTGATCCTTAGCCAGTACCTCAATCGAAACCTGCATGCCCGTTTCTTCTTCAACTGCGTCGGCAATCGCTTTTTCCTGGATATTCATGGCATGAATGATGGCCTTGGTATGGAGCACCCGGTACCAGGAAACACCTCCCACCCATTGAAGGGCGGTGATGGCCAAAAGGAAATATGCATAAAATACCCGCATAAGAACAGCGCGATGAATCCCGAATATACCCTTTTTATTTAGATCCGGTATAAAGAGTGAAATATTTTAGAGCTTATTCGCATAAAGTGCTCAATCGGGACTTGGAAAGGAGTATCCGGTGAAGCTTGCGACAAAGGTGACTCATCACGCAGGCCTTACCGCCTGCCTCGCCAGTAACCGCCAATGACTGCCTTTCTTTTGCCAGACGGTAAGGATTAGTAACTTAATCGAATTGATGCTGCCATCGGCACTTTTTAATTGGGCGCCCATCGTATGCCGGACCAGTGTCGTTTTACCGCTGGGAATGACCGTCTGGTTGGAAATCTTTATATCCACAAAATCCGAAGAACCGTCCAGAAGAGCAGCTATAAATTCATGTTGGTTCTGCACCGCACCATTGGAGTGCCCATAAGAAAGCTGGGGCATCGTAATGTCCTTCAATCCTTTCTCTACCGGATCAATTAGTAGTTTGCTCAAGGTGTTTACGGCTTCCTCTACAGTCTTATTCTGTGCGGTAGCGAGCGTGCCCAGCAATAGGATAAGGGCAAGAATCAACGGAATTTTTTTCATGATTTCCAGCTTACATTGATTTGCTGATTAAGATAGGTAAAATCCCAAACCCTTTCCCCCTCCTTTGCCGGAGTAAGCTATTTACAGCTTGAGCCAACTGACGACTATGACCAGGTACTGGCTACTGACTCCCGACTCTTATTTACTGTATCCTTCAAATCTGCTCCACCTCGACCCAAGCCTCATTCACAGCAGATTTCTCCAGTGCTTCAAGAACCGCTACACATCGCAATATGGAATCATGGCTTCTCGGTTCTTTCCATGTTTTAAACATAGCGACCATTGCCGTGTCATTAATGGGTGGGTCCAGTTCAGGCACTCTCGATTGTAATTGTTTCATGCCTTCTTTGGTTTCGACCCAGGTTTCCCATCCATAATGTTGGGTTTTAAAGATCAGTGTTGCCAGGCGATCGTCCGGATAGGCAAGCGATGCCGTAGCCGCCTTGCCCTGCCTTGTGACCCGTACACGGTGAATGTCTTCGCCGAAAATAAACATGATAGGTTGTACCAGATGGACCCCGTAAAAGAAAATGCCCCCGTAGGGTGAATTGAGATCAGCTGGCCCCGAAGCAATGATCTGGCGGATCTCTCCTTCCATTTCCTGAACCTGGTCCCGGATATCAAAAGTTGCGGAACTGTAAGCAATTGAGCTGTAGGAGGTTACCGGGGTACCTAACGCTCTGGCCCGGGCAAGGAAGGGCCGGCCATCCGCCACACGGTAACAAAATGGTTTATCCACAAACGTAGGTATACCAGCCTCTATGAATGGCAACGCTGCCGGTAAATGATATTGGGGGTGCCGGTGGTCAACAATAACCGCCTGCACTTTTCCCAGCATTTCGGCGGGATCGGTGACAATGGTGGGTATCCGTCCGTCATCACTTGCCTTCTGAGCAAAGTCAGCGGTTTCGCCCCAAACGTATTCGACCTTCACCCCGGGGAATTTTTTATCCACGTTAAAAAGTTTTCCATACCCGGCCGTGTGTGAATTCTCCGCGCCAATAATCCCAATGGTCAACGACTCTTCCGACAATCCGGCTATCCTTGAAGTCCAGCCCCTGTCCGCTACCAATCCCATCGGCAATGCCGATAAAGCCAAACCCTGTCCGGTTGTCTTTACAAAAGATCTACGTGTAAGCATGATAAATGATCATTTTATGATGGTACATTCTACCCTTGAATATACAAAGATCAACCAATGCCCATCTGATGAATAAACTTCCGCCCAAATCAGGAATCAAGTATTATTTTGACAGAAGTAACTTAATGAATTACTGCTGATCCCTGGTTGGTTTTATTCTAAATTCTTCTGTAAAAGAGTCGTCGCAGGCGTCCCGGTCACGGCAGCTGATGTTTTCGTGGCTCCTCCAACCACGATGCACTCCCACGTGTCGTCCGGTACCGTTTTGTGTGGGATTATATACGGATGTTAGGCAGGTAATTAATAATCTCCGGGACCATGGCCTGCAATTGCTTTATCAGTGTGCGCAAGCCACCGGTCTTGCCTTGATCATGAGCTTCCGGTTGTAGTAGCTCCGACCACTTCTCCAAAAGTTTTTTACGACTTAACAATCCCTCCTGATAGGAGGCAATATCGATGTAACAGGGGATAGTGGGCAAATAATTTGCCTTGTTTTGGTGGGCGCGGTCTTTTTCCAGCAGTTTGTAATACCGGTTTGTCTGCAAAATTTTTCCAAATTCCTGCCGATGGAGTAACGCCTCGAGATAAAAAGTAAAGAATAAATGCCACCGGTATTGAAGCACTTCTTTCGCGTAAGCCTGCAAAAAAGTGTCGCCATAACTCTCGGCATTTTTATATTTTTTATTTTTATTTAAGGCCTCCAGATAAAAAGAAACAAATCCGATCCTGCTATGCATATTACCCGTATTCTTTAGTTCCGGAGACGCTTTTTTCATTAGATCCAGCGCTTCTTCATTTCGTTCCAGTCGCAGCAAAACGGCACACAAATTATTTACGTAGTGAATAAAATCATGATTTTTATTTCGAATGGATAAATAGCCGTAATACACTGCCTTTTCGTATTCCTTAAAATGCGAATGGTAAAGCAGCCGGTTGTTGTAATAATTTAACAGCAAACGTTTGGAATAATATTTACCTAGGTAAAACTGCGCATCGAGGTAATCAAATTTATCCCGCAGGATATCAAAACGACCGTAATTAAAACTGATAAAAATAAGCCGAACCAAGGCGAGATAACGGTTCAGTCCATCATTGGATTCATCGTAAAACACTTCCGTTAACCATTCTTCCCAATGAATCGATCCCGAGGCGCTTCCAGCATATTGTCCAACAATATCTTTGGTGGCCTCAAGCATCTTGTTCGTCACGGTTTTGGATCGATGATAGGCTCCTTCAAACCGTTTCAAAAAATCATCGCAGGCATTAAAATCATCGTACCTGATCCGGATCAGTAAAAATTGCCGGTAGCGCTCAACCAGTTCATAAAATTTGGTAAAATAAAAGGCCGGATGTTCGTACTGGCGAAGTTGTTTCAGCAGATCTTTTTCTTCATCCAGTTGAATGGAGTCTGTCATGATTTTTTGCTCCATGGCATTCATCCAGGCAAACCGGGCATCGACATCAATGGCAAGCAGTGCGTGTTCGATCCAGTTCTGAAGATGGTTGTACTTCCGTTTATCTATCGAGGTGTCGTAAGCCTCAAATTGATCGATACGATGGCAGTTGGCATCGATCCGTTTAATAATCGTCAGCCGGTCCTCGTCCTGAAACCGCTGTACAGCTAATAAATAAGCTGTCTCATGGGGTAAGAGCCGATTAGCAAATTCCGTAAATTTTTGCAGTTGAAGCTTCACACGTAGTTAATAAGTTAATGCGTGCACAGGCTAATAAGTTATAAATTCCTGAACAACCGATCAGACATCAATTACGTCTTGGATGCTCCTTTCAATTTTCACCTAAGCATTTAACCAATTTTTATAAAATAAGCCCGCCGTCAACACTAAGGACTGTCCCTGAAATGAAGGATGCTTCGTCAGAGGCCAAAAAGGCATAGGCATTGGCAATATCAATAGCTTCACCCATCCGTGCAACCGGTGTTTTAGCCTTCAACTCATCCAGGTATGTTTGGGGTACGGTCTCCATCATCTCGGTATTAATAAACCCGGGGGCTACCGCATTTACAGTAACGCCTTTCCTGCCGAACTCTCTGGCCCAAACCTTGGTCATCCCGATTACCCCAGCCTTACTTGCCACATAATTGGTTTGTCCAAAATTACCATACAATCCGACGATTGAAGAGGCATTCAGAATGCGGCCATATCCTTGTTCCAGCATGTAGGGGGAAACCGCTTTGGTACAATGATACACTCCGGTCAGATTGACTCCAATCACCTGATTCCATTGTTCTTCAGTCATTTTTTTCATGGAGGAGTCTCTGGTAATACCGGCATTATTGATCAGAATATCGATCCGGCCAAAGTCTTTGGCCACTTCAGCAGCGGCAGCTTCCGTAGCAGCCAAGTCCACGGTATTTACGGCATAAAATTTTGCTTTACCTCCGGCATGGTTTAGAGCTTCAGCCGTGGCCGAACCGGATTTGACATCAATATCCCAGATGGCAACCGCCGCACCTTCCTGAATAAATTTTTCAGCCGTGGCTTTTCCAATGCCTCGTGCACCACCGGTGATGATTGCCACTCTATTTTCTAATCGTTTCATGATAACAGTTTGAGCTCTATGAATAATTGTATTTACCAATCTTAAAGGTAGTGACCCTGGAAATCCTTCCTGGCTCAAATCCCGAAATAACAACCATTGACTATTCGCTGAAATGACCGAAATCACATCTGCAAATGATTGAATTTCAATTACTAAAAAGCGATGGTGGTCTACCTGGACTTTTGAATTTGAAATTGTCCTCCGGATCAAAAGCAGGCCGACTTCTACGTATGATCAGCTTGATGCGTGATCTCCTGGTCACTTATATGCTTCTGCCAGAGAATCAATACTTGTCTTTTCTAATTGAAATGATGCAATATCCACAAAGGGTCCACATCCTGTTTGTTCCACCTAAGACTTTAATTTACAAAAGAATAGATCTTTATTTTCCAATTTTAGCCGCGTAGTCAACCCGGTTCGAATGAATGAAGCCGTTGAAGAAGGGTTGCAGAGGTATTAGTTTTGTTCAAGCAGCAAGATTTAAAATAAAAAGCAATGAAAACAAGTTTCGATACCCTGTTGGAAGGCCAAAAGAAAGCATTTGATCTCTGGTCTGAAACTACCCGTAAAATGGCTGACACTTTTGCCGGTGGATTGCCAAAAGAACAAGCATCCGATGTCATGAATGAATGGTTGGAAAACCAGAAAAAATATTGGGACACCATTCTGAATGCCGGAAACCTGAAAAATGCATTTGAACGTGCTCCGGAAGACATGAAAAAATGGGCAGAAGCCCAAACCGAATTTGCTAAAAAATGGATGGAATTCCATCAGGAAAATTCCAAACAATACGGACTGAAAAAAGAAGACTTCGAACGCTTTTTCCGATCGGAAAATGAAGCCGTCAAATCCTGGCAGAATTGGATGGAGCAAAACAGCGACTGGGTTCAGCGTAACATCATGAATAACATGCCTTTCAGTCAGCAGTATCATCTTCGCAATTTCAAAGATCTCTACGAATCCATGAGTCATTACTGGGACTATCTCCATAAAATGATTGAATTCGGAATGACCGAGTGGAACGCCGTAGGACGAATCATTACTCCTGAATCCTATCGGGAACTGATCGGCAAATTCATGGGCTTTAAGCCGGTGAAAGATGTCGAGGAATGGATCAAGCAATCCAACGAGATCTTTGAAAAGTATACAGAAATATTCCGTGAAACCAGCATGACGGATGATTGGAATAACCTCTGGACCCAACTGAGTTCTGCTTACCGGGAAGGAAAACCGATCCACCCATTCCAGGGATTACAGGATATCAACCTCCATATCAAGGATGCTTTTGACCGCTTCTACAATATGGCCGGACAGGGTCGCGAAGTCGAAATGGCCCGTGAACTGAAAGACATCCAGTTTACCTTCCTGGCCTTTATCATCCGCGGCATTGAAATTCAAACCAAGGTGTATGAAGCTAGCCAACCGGCCCTGACCCAGGCGATGGACAAACTGTATCATGGCTATCAAAAAGATAAAGTCATGCCGGATTACCACACCTTCTTTAACGAATATGTCAACCAACTGGAAATAACCCTGCTGGAATTGATGAAGGGAAAAGAATATGCCAGCCTGCAAGGCGACCTGTCCAAACTGGCAGCTATCCTGAAGGGGAAAATGGATCACCTTTACGAACTGGCATTTACCGATACGCCCTTCCTGATGAAATCATTCTCGAATGAGGTTGCCAAAGAAATGGCCGCTCTCCGCAAGCGTATCCGTGATCTTGAAATGCGGTTATCCCAGGTAGACCATCCGGTTGCCGAAAAAAAAAAGGATGATCTGAAAGCTGAATTGCTTGCTACCACCGGAACCGAGTCCAATGGCCATAAAGATGACCTGAAACAAATTAACGGCATCGGTCCAAAAATGGAGGAGATGCTGAATACGCTGGGCATTCAATCGTTCCGGCAACTGGCCCGGCTTACCGAGCAAAATTATGACCTGATGGACCAGTTGATGGAAAACTTCCAGGGCCGGGCAAAACGGGATCAGTGGGCCGAGCAAGCCAAGAAATTTGTGAAATGAGACTAAAAGGAAATAACTATGGCAAACGAATTTGTAGAATATGTGAACACCGCCACGGAGGCCATCCGGCAAATCAGTGAAATCGATGAAGTAGACATTGCTACGGCGCCTCGCGAGACCGTCTGGGAAGATGGCAAGGTCCAGCTTTACCATTTTATCCGGGAAACCCCTCCGGTAGCAAAGACACCGGTGCTGGTATCCTATGCGCTGGTTAATCGGTGGGAAATGATGGACCTCCAACCTAACCTGAGTTTCATCCGTAAACTCCTGGAAGAGGGGCTGGATGTCTATCTGATCGACTGGGGATATGCCAGTGGTATTGATCGCTATAAGACCATGGAGGATTACATCCTGGGCGATATTCACGAATGCGTAGAATTCATCTGCCGTGAGCACAATCTGGAGAAAATTAACCTGCTGGGAGTTTGTCAGGGCGGCACATTTAGCCTGATCTATGCCGCCCTTTTCCCGGACAAGGTCAAAAACCTCATCACCACCGTAACTCCGGTGGACTTCCGCGAAGAAAATGGTTTGCTTTTCTTATGGGCAAAATACATGGATGTGGATGCGGTCGTGGATGGATTCGGCGGTGTGGTGCCCGGAGACTTCCTGAATAGTGGTTTTGACTTGCTGAAACCAATGAATAAAGCGAGGAAATTTGCCAATCTTCCTCAGGTAGCCCAGAACAAGGATAAGCTGATGAACTTTCTGCGGATGGAAAAATGGGTAGCCGACAGCCCTGCTCAGGCAGGTGAAACGTACCGTCGTTTTATCAAGGACTTCTATCAGCACAATAAATTGATCCATGGTGAATTTAACCTGGGCGGCCATCCAGTATCATTGAGTAAAATCAATATGCCGGTACTGACGGTCTATGCCAAGGACGATCACATCGTACCCCCGGCATCGACCATTCCGATCCATGAAGCCATCAGTTCCAAGGACAAGGAGCTCCTGGAATTTCCGGGTGGCCATATCGGAGTATTCGTAGGAAGCAGGTCGCAAAAATTATTAACTCCGGCCATAGCCCAGTGGCTGATCGCCCGTGATGGTGACTGAGTAAAACAGGCGATCCTGTAAAAGAACCGGACCACTTCACGGCGATCCGGTTCTTTTTTTATCCGGACAGGAATGGATGTGAATGGTTATTTTGCAACGATGGAGGCACAACGCGCGGAGCTGTCAGAAGACTTGTTCATTGCATATACCGATACCGGCGCCGGACCGGAAACGATCATTTTTATTCATGGTTTGGGCAGTGACCGGCAATGCTGGCTGAAGAATATCGCCGGATTACAATCCCATTTCCGATGCATCGCCCCGGACCTGCCCGGATATGGGGAATCCAGTAAAGCAGATTATACCTACTCACTGGCTTTTTACGCCCAATGCATTAAAGCATTTATCGAAAAACTCGGATTATCAAAGGTCGTACTGGCCGGGCATTCGATGGGAGCCCAAATAGCTATACAGGCTCTGCTCCGTTATCCGCAAGCTGCTGACAAACTGGTTCTCATAGCTCCTGCCGGATTTGAAACGTTCTCACCACAGGAAAAAGCCTGGTTCGCCCAGTTTTACCAACCTGAACTGCTGCGCTTGGTTCCCCTTGATCAGTTCGTTCGCAATATGGAACAAAACTTTTTTGACCTGGGCCCCGATACGCTACCAATGCGGGAAGAACGTTTGCGATTGTACCGCTCTGAGGACTACAGCCGCTATACCGCCATGATATCAACCAACATCATGAGCATGCTCAACGAACCCGTTTTCGACCGATTGTCCCAATTGCATCTGCCGGTGCTGATCCTCTTTGGAGAACAGGACCGCATGATCCCCAACCCGTTGCTGCATCCTCAACAAACAACTTACCATATAGCTGCCGCTGGCAACCAGGCCATACCGGACAGCCGCTTTTACCTGATACCCCGGGCCGGTCATTTTGTGCAATGGGAACAAGCAGCCACAGTCAATGAGATCATCCTACAGTTCTTATCCACCGGCACATGAAATCATCACCTTCAGACTGGATCGGAAACTGGGCATTCCGGACCCCGCAACGGATCGCTGCAAAGCAAATGGAATCGGGGGTCACCTTGACCTATGGAGAACTCAATGTGTGCTGTAACCGGCTGGTAGCGTTGCTATTTACAAAGTATAGCTGTCAACGGGGCGATCGTGTAGCTATCCTGGCCGAGAACTCCATAGAACACCTCATCTTCTTTGGCGCCGCACAAAAGTCCGGTTTGATCCTGGTACCTTTGAATTACCGGCTGGCTCCGGCAGAAATCCATAAGATCCTGGACCTGACCAGACCACAGGTTATTGTAGCCGGGAAACAGTGGATATCGTTGCTTCAGGACAAATATCTGGAAGGGGTAATAGATCCCGAAGACCTCATGACAATCCTGCAGGTAGCCGGCGAGTCCGCATTGACGCATATTGTCCCTGCCGGAGATGACGACCCTCTTTTTATTTTGTATACCTCCGGCACCACCGGGCTGCCCAAGGGCGTTCTCTACACCCAGCGCATGTTGTTGTGGAACAGCATCAATACCTCCCTGGCATTGACTGTCAATGCAGAAAGCCGGATCCTTAATGTGATGCCTTTATTCCATACTGGCGGATGGAATGTCCTCGTAACTCCCGTACTCCATCACGGGGGTATGGTGTGTTTATCCCGGAGATTTGATGCCGCCTCAACCCTCACCTGGCTCGAAGAAGAAAGGATCACCCTGTTTATGGGCGTTCCGACCATGCTGCGTATGATGGCGGATGTACCGGCATTTGACGCTACTGATCTGACTTCCCTGTTATACCTCATCGTAGGCGGAGAACCGATGCCCATCCCCCTGATCGAGCGCTGGCACGACCATCAGGTGCTGGTACGGCAGGGCTACGGCATGACCGAGGCCGGGCCCAATCTCACATCATTGCATCACCTGGATGCACTGCGTAAAGCCGGATCCATTGGCAAGCCTAACTTTTACGTTCAAATACGTATCAGCGGAGAGTCCGGGCAGGAGGTACCAGTGGGTGATACCGGAGAATTATGGATCAGGGGTCCCGTGGTGACCCCGGGATATTGGGAACAGCCCGAGGCATTCCAGCAGGCCATCTCTGGTGACTGGCTGCGTACCGGAGACCTGGTTCGGCAGGATGATGAGGGCGATCTCTATGTGGTAGACCGGATCAAGAACATGTACATTTCCGGCGGTGAAAATGTGTATCCGGCGGAAACAGAACGCTTACTGCGCCATCATCAGGACGTAGCTGATGCGGCCGTGATCCGTGTACCCGACCCCAAATGGGGTGAATCCGGGATTGCGTTCATCGTACCACAAGCCGGGGCCACACCCGATGCCGGCGTCCTGCTGGAGTTTTGCAGAGCCAATCTTGCGAGGTTCAAAATCCCCAAAGAATTTCGATTTATCGATGTCCTTCCGCTGAATGATGCCGGAAAAGTGGATCGTAAAAAACTGCTGGAATATTAATCGCCAATCGCCAATTTATATGCCATGACCGCATCGGAGGATGGCGTAAGCGTATCCATCAATTGATGGTAAGAACCCTGCCCTGATAGTTCGTCTGCGACTTTTTTAATCAGTGCCAGGACCGCTTTCATCAGACTCGATCCTAAACTTAAACGAGCGACACCCAAATCCTGCAATTCCCGCACAACAGGAGGTAATGCGGCCCCGATGGATGGGTTGGCAAGAATATTGACAGGGGCATTAATCTCCCGCACTAGGGTAGCAATGGTATCTTTTTCCCAAACAGGTTGGACAAAGATGCAGTCGGCACCGGCTTCCCGGTATTTATTGCCGCGCTTTATCGATTCCGCCAGTTTTTCTTTCATGGTACCTGAAGATGTATAAAAGGAGTCGGTTCTGGCATTGATGACCAGATGGAATCCCAGTGAATCCGATAGCTCCCGGATGGCAGAGATACGCTCACAAAATTCCTGGGTATCGATCAAAACAGGGCTAAGATCCAGGCTGTCTTCCAGGTTGATTCCAACGATCCCGGTATCGATGAATTTTTTGACCGACTCAAGGATTTCACGCAAATTATTTCCATAGCCTGCTTCGATATCAACGGACACAGGAACCTTAACGGCATGAACAATACCCCGGATCACCCCGAGCATTTCCGGTAGCGAAATGATCTGGCAATCCGGATAGCCCAGTGAGGCGGCAATCCCCATGCTGGTTGTTGCGATCGCTTTATAACCGCAACCTTCCACTACTTTAGAACTTGCTATGTCCCAGGAGTTAAGCAACACCAAAATGTGCTCATCATGGTGCCATTTCAAGAACTGTTCGGCTTTTTCTTTTTGACTATTGGAAACCATTTTTCTTCGCAGCTGGTCTATTGAAAAAACACCAGGTGTGCTGTGTAGTCACTGGTTCCCGAAAACTTTTTTCCGAAATGAGGCTAAACCTTCATTTCCCATCCGGGTTCGTATTCCCGAGACCAGTACTGCATCGCCTCCGGACTGTTCAGGATCCGGCCGGATGCCGGATCGATGTCCAGGGAATGTCCCACCCGCTGTGCGATATTTCCCAGCTGGACCAGTAAAGTGCTTTTATGGCCGGAGTCGATATCGGAAGCCAGCTGTTTCCCGTCACGGATAGCATCGAAGAAATTACGGATGTGCAATGCATCCAGTTGTTCTGCCGGATTGGCTTTATCGAGAGGATTGATGGAACCTGTGTCTTTTACTTCCCGGATGATATTATTGTCCAGGTCAAACAATGTATAACTGTTGCCACCTGGGATAAGCAGTGTGCCACCTTCCGCATAGAATTGAACCCCGACTGAGCTGCCTTCCACAAATTTGCCATTGCAACTGCGCCCTTCCCAGGTCATGGTAAGGCCTTCCGGAAAATCCAGTGAGATGATCTGGGTATCGGGTGTCTGCCAGTCATCCTGGTAGCGGAACCGCCCTCCGTTGGAACTGACACGTACCGGAAATTCGACCTGAAATCCCCAACGCAGCAAATCGATCATGTGGGTACCGTTATTCAGCGCCTCGCCGGTACCCCAGTGCCAGAACCAGTGCCAGTTGTAGTGAACATAGTTGTCTTTAAATGCTTTACGGGGTGCAGGTCCCTGCCACAGCTCCCAGTTAAGCCATTCCGGTACAGCGGTTTCCTGACCTACACCGATCGGTCCCCGGTTGTTGGTATACCAACCTTTCCCCAGATAAGGCCTGCCAATCTCACCATCATGAAGTGCTTTGATCCCGGCCATCACGTTGGGCCAGGAGCGCCGCTGATTACCCATCTGGACCACCTTCTTGTACATCGAAGCTGCCTTTACCAGCATTTCTCCTTCTGCCGGATTGTGACTGCACGGTTTCTCGACGTAGACATTCTTTCCAGCCTGCATGGCAAGCAATGCAGCAGGAGCATGCCAGTGATCCGGGGCCGCGATGATCATGACATCGACGTCCGGATTTTCAAGGACCCGTCGGAAGTCTCCTTCCCCTTTCGGCGTCGAATCCTGACGTTTGATAACTTCTGCCGTACAGGCAGTGATAGCTCGTGAATCTACATCACAAATATGAGTGAGGGTACAATCCGCCTGCCGGGCAAAATTGGTAGCCAGCGCAGTACCACGGGAGTTGACGCCCATGATGGCCGCGTTAATACGATCATTGGCTCCGAGGATGCGGCGATAACTGGAAGCCTGCATCCCAGGCAGGATCCCTCCGGCCAGAATAGTCACTCCACCGGTTGCCGTCGTTTTTATAAATGATCTTCTGGTATGTGGTTTCATGCGCTTCGGATTGCTTATGGTTCAAAATGATGAAGTAATTGCAATCTCAAATTAAGGAATCTATCCTCAAATGAAGGCGGATAGCAGAATTATATTAAACGCGAATAGGTCAATCGCATGATTATCAAGTCCCATCACAAGTCAGGCCGGAAGCCTGCCTTCTAACATGAAATGGAATACGTTGATCGGCCACTACTACCTATCAATTTCCGACTGGTTATTGGATCAGATTGAATGCTCCATTGATCAAAATGACTGCATCCGGGTCAAAATCACCGGCATTAAGGATTTCCGCGTAACCACCTTCTATTTTACCAATCTGAACCCGGTATCGCATAAAATTATAATCGCCTTGCCCGGAAGGTTGCTGGACCAGAACATAATACGTGTCTTCTGCTTTCACCACTGCAGTTTCCGGCAGTGACCTGCACGGGACCTGATCGGTAATGATATCCGCTTCGACATACATTCCAGGCACAAACAAGGTAGATAGTTTATCGTCCTTCAAATGTCCGTGGATGCTGATGGTTCTTTTCTCCGTATCGACCTCTTTTCCGATCAAGTGGACTTCCGCCGCATAGTCCGGGCCATTGCTGTCCGGAAGACGGAACAGGATATCTTGCTCAGTTTTGATCTTGTACATATCTTTTTCGTAAACATCCAGCTCCAGATGGATATGCTCGGTATTGGTGATGGTCACGACAATATCGGCAGGATGTACATAAGCACCCTGGATGGCATGGATGGTGGTAATGTAACCAGCAATTGGTGCCATCACAGGAACTGAAGTCTGTAAATTGCTCTCTGTAACCTGAGCCGGATCCAGTCCCAGCAAACCGATCTTTTTCTTCAATGCTTCATGGCGGGCCAGCGTGACCTGATAATCCGATTCTGCTTTCAGGTAATTTTTCTGTGAGGCAATGTTCTCGTTCGCCAGGGTCTTTTGCCGTTCATAATCACCCTTCAGGAATAGCAGTTGACCCTGAGCCTCCAGGTAGTCCTGCTGCATCTGAATAAAATCCGGATTCTCAAGGACAAACAGTAACTGACCCTTCCGGACATATTGGCCGGGCAACAGGTTAAGATTGCGGATGTATCCGCCGTAATAAATGCTGACGCTGGCCATGAACTGGGGAGGCACATCCACAGTGCCATATGCACGGATCGACGAAGAAAAGGCATGATCCTCCATCTTACCCAATTTCATGGCAGCTGCACTGAACTGATCAGCGTTAATGTGAATGTTGAAATCTTCCTCCTGGTTTCCTTCCTGGGTCATCTCCGCAGCGGCTGGTGCATTCTCCGGAGTGGAGGTACAGCCAATACCATAAAGCGCAGCGAATACAAGAAATGGGACTACAAATAATTTATACATAGTGCCGTCGCAATTAGTCGTTTAATAAATGATTCATTTCAATCACGGTCTGATTGTAGAGATGCCGGTTTTCCAGGTAGTTTAATTCAAGTTGTTTGGCTTGTTCAAGCAATTGAACATACTGAAGGAAGTCAATTTCTCCATTCATAAAGGCCTTATTGCCATTTTGTATGAGCGCTTCAGCCAGGATACGGCCATTCTGGTTGTAGAAGTGCATCCCTTCCTGATAGCGCTGCAGATCGGTTGCCAGCTGCAGGTATCTTGATGAGAGTTTGTATTCTTCATTATAGGCTGATTTTGCCAAAATATCGCCTTCCATCCCGGCTGCCTCGATGGTTGCTTTTTGTGCTTTACGCCACAATGGAATCCCTACCCCCGCCGTGAATCCGAGATATGACCTAGCCGATGGCCCGCCATTGATCCCTTGAAACAGGTCCATATGCAGATCCGGTTTCAGCTGCTCCCGGGCCAGTTCTACCCGCTTCTCACTGGCAACCATGGCCTGTTGGAAATACCGTAACGAAGGATGGGCGGAGGCATCAAAGGGTTGTGGCTGAAGAAGAGGCAATGTGTCGGTTAGGACCAGGGAATCGCCGGACTGGATCCATTGGAGGAGCATTTGCCGGGCACGCAGGTTTTGTGATTGAGCTTGTCGCCATTGCAGATCCAGGTCCTGCTGTTTGGTTTCTGCGGTGATTTTTTCCAGGTAATTGGTTTCACCGACTTCATACCGGCGTGCTGCAGCGGTAGCAAAAGCGCTATAAAGGCTGTCCAGGTAAGCATAATGATCACTCACCTGCTGCCAGTAGATGGCATCGTTATAGGCCAGAGATACGGCACGACGGATGACCCTGGTTTCAATGTCGTATTGGCGCTCCTGTAATCCGACCTGGGCTTCCAGGACCTGTTGCTGTGCCCGGTAGACGGAAGGATAATGCATAACCTGGTTCAGTCCAAGAACATGCAGTGGCTTGCCATTTTCAGCAATATTAGCCATATCGTAACCATAATAAACCATGGTCTTGTCGATGTTATAAGCAGTACCGACCAGCTTTTGTGCATGTAATATGCCCAGTTGAGTGGCCTGAAGTCCGGCATTATTGGCTTCTGCCTTCGAGATTGCCTGCTCCAGGCTTACCGGCGTCTGTCCAAACCCAGCAGTGCCGATGATCAATAATATCCCAACCCATAACATATTTTTCGGCTTGATGGATTGGGTCTTCCGGCGATCAAATATGGCGTAAAGCACCGGCAGAACGATCATGGTTAACAAGGTGGCCGAGATCAATCCTCCGATGACCACCGTGGCCAGTGGTCGCTGGACCTCCGCACCGGCGGAATTGGAGATCGCCATCGGCAAAAAGCCGAGCGCTGCCGCCCCTGCCGTGAGCAGGACCGGACGCAGGCGCTCCTTGGTTCCGACGATGATCCGCTGATTGATGTTGCTCATCCCGTGTGCCTTTAACTCCTTGAAGTGCTCTATCAGCACAATACCATTCAGCACCGCTATACCAAATAAGGCAATGAAACCCACTCCTGCAGATATGCTGAAAGGCATGCCCCGCAGGTAGAGTAACAGGATGCCTCCCACTGACGCCAGCGGAATGGCACTGTAGATCATCAAAGCATCCCGCACCGAACTGAACGCGAAATACAATAAGATAAAGATGAGCACCAGTGCAATTGGCACAGCAACCATCAGACGGGATTTGGCGCTGCGCAAATTTTCAAACTGGCCGCCGTAATCGATGGAATATCCTGCCGGTAATTTGACTTCCTTGTCAATGATTTGCTGGACATCCTCCACGACAGATTCCAGGTCCCGGTTACGAACATTTACGCCTACGACAATCCGCCGACGGGTATTATCCCGGGATATTTTAGCCGGGCCAGAGGTATAGGTAATTTGCGCGAATTCGCGCAGCGGGTGTTGCTGTCCATTGGGTAAGGTTAGGCTGGCATCCCGGATATTTTGTATGTCCTTACGATTAGCCTCATCGTAGCGTAGGACCAGATCAAATTGTTTTTCGCCTTCAAAGATCGTCCCGGCAGGCAGTCCGGCAAACCCCATGCTGATGACCTTATTGAGATCGGCTACATTGAGTCCGTATTTCGCGATTTTCTGACGATCGTAGACCACGCTCATCTGGGGTAATCCTGCAATCTTCTCCAGGGTAATGTCGGAGGCGCCCGGTACGTTTTCGATGGCGGTTTTGATCTTTGTCCCGATTGAGTACAATTGGTCCAGATCCTCTCCGAATACTTTTATAGCCAGGTCGGCCCGTACCCCGGTGATCAATTCATTGAAGCGCATCTCGATCGGTTGCGTGAACTCGTATTCGATGCCGGGCAATACACTCAGTGCTGCTTTTAATGAATCTGCCAGGGCATCTTTCGAACTGGCTGTCGTCCAGGTACTCTTGTCTTTAAGGGTAATGATAACATCGCTTTCTTCCATCGACATCGGGTCGGTAGGCACTTCTGCCGCACCAATCCTGGTCACCACCTGATTGACCTCCGGAAAAGATTTGATCACTTTTTCCATCTGGGTAATGGTCTCTATGGTCTTACTGAGCGAAGTACCGGTTTTTAATACCGGCTGGATGACAAAATCACCTTCATCAAGGGTAGGTACAAATTCTCCTCCCATTCGGGAGAACAGGAAAAATGCCCCGATCATGAAACTGATGGCAATGCCGAGAACCACAGCTTTGTTGCGGAGCGCCCAGATGATGCTGGGTGTATACCAACCCTGCAATAACCCGATTAGTCGATTGGACACGTTCTTTTTATCGGGATCCGAAGGTTTCAGAAATAGTGATGAAACGACCGGAATATAGGTGAAGCATAAAACCATGGCGCCAATCAGAGCAAAACTGAACACCAACGCCATTGGACGGAACATTTTACCTTCTACATTGGCCAATGAAAGAATGGGAATAAATACGATGATGATGATCAGCTGACCAAATACGGCAGAGTTCATCATTTTCGTAGCTCCCTGGAAAGTTATTTTGTCGATCAGGTTCTGTTTTTCATGGGCACCGGCAGCCAGCAGTTTTTTACGATCCTGGGTTATGCGGAAGGCGATGTATTCAACGATGATCACAGCCCCGTCTATGATAATCCCAAAGTCAATGGCACCAAGGCTCATCAGGTTGGCATCGACGCCAAACAAGTACATCAACGATAACGCAAATAACAGACTCAACGGGATCAGAGAGGCAACCACCAGACCTGAGCGCAGATTTCCCAGCAGCAGGACCACGACAAAGATGACGATCAGACACCCCAGGATCAGGTTTTCGGCTATCGTATGAGTCGTCTTCCCGATGAGTTCACTTCGCTCCAGAAAGGCATTGATGCGCACTCCGGGAGGTAGTGATTTCTGAATTTTTACCACACGGTCCTTGACGCGCCCGATCACCGCTTTGGAGTTGGCATCTTTGAGCATCATAACCTGACCAAGTACTTTCTCCCCCTCACCATTTGCCGTGATGGCTCCAAACCGGGTGGCATGTCCAAAGCCTACCGTGGCAAGGTCTCTGATGAACACAGGCAGACCCTCCCGGTTGGTAACCACGATCTGACGGATGTCTTCCAGCGATTTGACCAGCCCTTCTCCGCGGATGAAGTAGCTCTCGTTGGTCCGCTCGATGTAACCGCCACCGGCTACATTATTGTTTGCCTCGAGGGCATCGTAAACTTCAGTGAGTGAAATCCCCATCGCACGTAAACGCTCCGGGTCAATAGCCACTTCATATTGCTTCAGATAACCACCCCAGGTGTTGACTTCAACCACTCCGGGAATACCGGAGAGTGCCCTTTTCACAATCCAGTCCTGGATGGTACGCAAATCTGTAATGGTGTATTGGTCGGCATAGGCAGAATCCACATCCAGCACATACTGGTAAATCTCTCCCAGACCTGTGGACACCGGACCCATAAACGGGCTACCAAATCCACTGGGAATTTTTTCAACGGCAGTCTTGAGTTTCTCGGCGATCAACTGCCGCGGCAGATAGGTTCCGATGTTATCTTCAAACACGATCGTCACCACGGACAGCCCGAATTTTGACACCGACCGGATTTCTTTAACCCCCGGCAGGTTTGCCATTTCCAGCTCTACCGGGTAGGTCAGGAATTTTTCGACATCCTGGGTTGAGAGGTTACGGGAAGTGGTGATCACCTGAACCTGATTGTTGGTTACATCCGGTACCGCTCCGATGGGTATCAGGGACAATGAATAAATGCCAAATCCAATAATACCCAGCGTAAAAAGAAGAACAATCAGCTTATGGTGGATGCTGTAATTAATGATTTTTTCCAGCATTGGGAATTCTCTGTTTAAACTTCAAAATTAGGTCGGTTACAACCTCCATGACCGGATTTGTCCCTTAAGATTGGCTTAAAAAGCCAGGTGAGTTTAGCCTGGAGAAACCCTGATGCCCTACCCGTTGAATACCAGCTCCACTTCAGTACCCTGATTTGCCATGGAGTTGAGGTGGATCTTGACATTTGCAATCTGGCATGCTTTTTTGACAATGGATAATCCTAGCCCATTACCGCTGATGTGATGATGTTTGAGCGCTTCAGAGCGGTAAAAAGGATTAAATAACAAAGGAATATCCTCCGCTTTTATGCCGATACCATGGTCTTTGATCACACATTTGACCCGACCGGCATTCTGCTCCAGATGAATAAGGATCTGGGCTCCTTCCGGCGAGTACTTAATGGCATTGGATAGCAGATTCTCTATGATCATATCCATGTAATACGGATCCGATATGATTTCCACATCACCCGGATGATCCAGGGCCACCCGTAATTTTTTTTCCTCGATGGAAGCGGCATTCCGGCTGATGACCTCATCCAGGATCGCTGGCAGGGATAAAGGTTGCAGTCGCAGGGTGTTGTGTTCTTTCTCAAACCGGGCCAGCATTAATAATTGATCTACAATACGCGACATACGATCGATCTCCTGAATGCTGTACTGGATCTTCTCCCGGTACTCCTCTGGTGTACGCCATTTCCTGTTGAGTACCTCCAGCGTGCCTTTCAGGACCGACAGTGGTGTACGCAGTTCGTGGGAGGCATCGGAAGTAAATTGTTTCTCCCGTTCAAGGGCATCCTCCATACGCTGAAGCAGTTCGTTGATGGATGCGGTCAGCGTGTACAATTCGTCTTTATTTTTTGGTGGAGTGATGCGTTCGTTCAGGTTATTTCTGGTGATGCGGTCAGCGGTGGTAGTGATAACCTGGATCGGCCTGATGGACCGACCGGCAATGATCCGGGTGATGATAAACAAGCCGATGAGGACCACCGGAAAGAGGATCAGGAGGATGTTTCTCAAATTTCTTAGCAGGAAGAGTGCATCCTCCCGTGAGGCGGCAGCCACAATGTAACCTTTTAAGGTACCCAACGGCCGGTAAGGCACCTGGATCTGCCGGATAGCCTGATGGTTCAATTGGGTGTTAAACCGCTCTTCATTGGTTCTTGTCTGATCCAGGAACAGGGTGTCCAGTTTCAGATTGGGTGATCTGTCCATAACATGACCCTGGGGATCCGTTAACTGGATAAATACCGGCTGGACCTGTACTTCCCGGTGTTCCCGTTCGGCCCATTCGGCTTTGTTGATGAAAAGAATACTATCATGTGCATTAACGATTTCTCCCAGGTGCTTTTCTGCTTCGTAGGTCAGGAACCGGTCCAGATTGTAATATACTGTGGTATGTACAATGAGATATATGATGGCAAAAACAAGAGCCACCACAAAAGCTGTTGCCACCATATAATTTAGAGCGATGCGGTTTTTTAATGTCATAGGCTCGTTTCTCTGGCAATGTAACCGATTCCGCGGATGGTCTGGATCACATCCTCCTCTTTGTGTAATTCCAGTTTTTTTCTCAACGCATTGATGTAAACTTCAATGATACTGGTATTGTAATCAAAATGAATGTCCCACACGTCGCGGATGATCTGGGTACGCTCACAAACCATGCCTTTGTGCTCGAGCAGGTATTTCAGCAATGCAAACTCTTTCTGTGTCAGTGCAATCTCCTGATCCCCCCGGAATACACGGTGTGCGGTGGCATCCAAAACTATATCTCCCAGGGTAAGGTGATCGTGGACCTCCTGAGCCGGGCGTAATTGCACCCGGATGCGGGCAAGCAATTCTTCAAAGTGGAAAGGCTTCTTGATGTAGTCATTCGCTCCTGCTTCCAGTCCTGCGATGGTCTCCGGGACGGTATCCTTTGCTGTAAGAAAAATGATGGGTGTATGAATGTCTTCAGCCCGTAATTGCCGGCACACCTCCAGCCCGCTTATGCCGGGAAGCATCCAGTCCAGTAAGATAAGGTCCAAATCCGTATCCTTCCCCCGTAAAAGCCCTTCATGACCATCCTGGGCCACCGTGACCTGGTAAGCTTCTTCTTCCAATCCTTGCTGGAGGAATTGGGATATACCCTTTTCATCTTCCACAATCAGAATCCGCATGCCGCTAAATTCGCTCATTTTCAGGTAGTATGCAGCAGACACGGCTTAAGATTTGCTTAAAGGCTTGGCTGTGAGTTATTTCAGAGCGACTGCTGGTGAAGGAATCCTGTTCCCAGCGGGGTCTTGGTTAACCATCCGGTGATGCTGAAGCGTGGCTGGTGGGCTTCCAGCACCTCATGCGGTATCGTTTCACTCAAAAAAACGGCTGCCCTCCCGGCAATGGGCTCTACCATGATGCTGTCGCCCTGCTCCGGATAGATCACCAATTCTCCACCGTCACCCCGCGTCCAGTGCTGATTCAAATAACAGACTACCGTTATGATGCGGTTATGACGCCCCCGAAAAGAATCCAGGTGCTTGCGGTAATAGGATCCGGCCGGATAATAAGCCAGATGAAATTCAAAATCCTGCAGACCAAGGTAGCAGTACCGGTTCAGCCCCTGAATAAGCTCCCGGATGCGGTCAAAGAAAAATTGGAGTGGATGGTCCGGCAGGGAAGGATCCAGCCAGCAGATGTAGTCATTCCGGATGACCCGGTTCTTCTGGTAGTCTCCCAGCGTACCTATACCGGCAGATTGAAAGCGGTCTTCTTCTTCCCGCCGGTGGATCAGGTCAAGAGATCGCTCCACTTCTTCTGCTGAAAGAAAGGCATCGATGAGGCTGTAACCATCACCGCCAAGCTGATCCCATAGGGGGCTTTCAGCGCTGAATGTCCATGTGTCGTGCATAGCAATGTTAAGCGCGTGAAATTAAGGATTCGCTCTATCTCACGGATAAAAATTCACGAGCACCCTATCTCAGGACCGGGCATCGCAGAAATCAAAAAGATAAATATACTCCCATTAATAATAGTATTACTATATTTGCAATAGATTGAGAGCTATGGATCTGTCCGGACAGGTTTCGATCGAATTGTCGATCACGGGACAAAGCGGCTACCTTTGACAAACAAAAGGAGCTCCGGGGATGCCATAAAAACAACTGTTTTGGATAGTATTACTATTTTCGCACTAAATAAATGAGGCATGAGCGTTTCCATCAAGGTGGAGATTGATGCTCCCGTTTTTTTGCGAGATCCGCAGGATACGAAATTGGGTCGCAACATCATCCGGCATAGCATCAGTATGATAGATGAACTGGGTCTGGAGTCGTTTACCTTCAAGAAGTTAGCGGAACAGATCGGTTGTACAGAAGCTTCCGTATACCGTTATTTTGAAAATAAGCATGCCCTGCTGGTCTATCTGGTCTCCTGGTACTGGGAATGGCTGCGACACCGCCTCAGCTACAACACGATGAACATCAAGGAGGCCGGGCAAAAACTGAAGATCGTCATCAAGACCATCACCGATACCATTCAGATGGCCCTGCCACCGGACTACATCGACCGGGAAGCCCTTCACCGCATTGTGATCACCGAAGGCACCAAGGCTTATCACAGCAAGGCGGTCGATGAAGAAAACCAGAAAGGCCACTTTGAGACGTATAAGCACCTGTGCCAGGAGATCGCAGAGATCATCAAAGAAGTCAACCCCAAATTCCCCTACCCCCAGGCGCTGTCCAGCAACCTGCTGGAGATGGCCAATCACTATACTTACTTTGCCCAGCACATCCCGGCGCTTACTGACATCACCCTGATCGCCGGCAACATGGAACCGCTGGAAGG
Source organism: Lewinellaceae bacterium (assembly GCA_020636135.1). NCBI lineage: Bacteria > Pseudomonadati > Bacteroidota > Saprospiria > Saprospirales > Lewinellaceae > Lewinellaceae bacterium. The sequence goes on along the minus strand of JACJYK010000002.1, from coordinate 66,125 downwards.
TCTGTTAAATTATTTTGCATTTAAACTGCTGGGTAATTCCTGATTTAACCCAAAACCTGCAATAGATCATTTTGTTGTAATTTTTCATGCCATCAAGCATCTGAAAAAAGAACAAGTGAATGCAGAACGATAGGGTAAAGATCCAAAAAAAGGAAATCCTCTCCGATAATTGGTATGTCCTGAATAAAGTGACCTACGACTATCAGAAAAAGAATGGAGAATGGGAGTCGCAAACCAGGGAGGCATATGACCGGGGCAATGGAGCCACCATACTGCTCTACAACCGGCTTAAAAAAACGGTAATTCTTACCCGGCAATTCCGGTTGCCTACTTACATAAATGGAAACGATAATGGGTTGTTAATTGAAGCCTGTGCCGGATTATTGGATAAAGACAATCCGGAAGATTGCATTCGAAAAGAAACAGAAGAAGAGACGGGGTACCGCATAAGTAAAGTGACGAAGATATTTGAGTCTTACATGTCACCAGGCTCCGTGACTGAAGTTCTGTATTTTTTTGTCGCCGAATACGACCAGGAAATGAAAGTTAGTGAGGGAGGCGGTTTAATGGAAGAACAAGAAAATATTGAAGTCCTGGAGTTGGATTTTGAGGATGCCTATCATTTGATCCATACGGGAGAGATTAAGGATGCAAAAACGATCATCCTGCTGCAATATGCCAAAATCAATCATCTGGTTTAAATGCCCGCAACAAGAACTTGCCTTTGTCCCTGAAATGCACTGGTAGGTACTGATGCATGTTCTCCAAAATGGGTTGTGATGCTAATTGACACTCTCGCAAAACATGGAAATAATACTTGATAAATTGCATCTTACCATTTATGGATTTGGTGCTAAAGCTCCGGATAAAAATTATTCGGCAACCGCATTTGCTTTAAGCAATAAGATGTGGAATGTCGTTAAAGCAAAGGGTCTGGAAAACAGAGGAAAAAACATCTGGGTTTATGGTAATTCCGGTACTGTATTTACCGGAGTTGAACTCATTGATACTCCCCGTGTCGATGTCGGACTGGAAAAAATGACCCTGACGCTTGATAAGCATGCCTCCTTTATGCATACCGGCCCCTATCATCACCTAAAAGAAGCCTGGGAAAGAATGGCCCTTGAACTCAACATGCTGGGCTATCATGCGACCAGCCCATCCATCGAAATTTACGGACACTGGTCAGCGGATGAAAGCAAACTCGAAACAGAACTAATCATGGGTATCCTCTGATACAGTCCAGTAAAATGGTGATTCATCCAGAGAGCAGTCCGTAATTAACGGCCTTTCTGACACAACATCCGTTGATTTGAACACAGCTGCTATTTGATTGCGCCGGAATTTTGCTTCAGTAAAAAAACAGCAGCATGAAAATTATCCTCACCGGTTCACTTGGCAATATAGGCAAGCCGCTTACCCGGCAATTGGTTCACGATGGTCATTCAGTTACCGTCATCAGCAGTCACGACGAGAGGCGACGAGCTATCGAAGCATTGGGAGCTAAAGCAGCCATCGGAATGGTTACCGATGTTGAATTTCTGACCAGGATCTTCCGGGGTGCTGATGTGGTCTATCTGATGGGGATCTGGGAAGCCATTGGCAGTCTGTTTGATGCCAACGTGGACTTTGAGGCAGGATTTAACCGGTTGGCCAACACTTACAAACAGGCTATTCTCGAAACCGGCATCAAAAAAGTCATTTATCTGAGCACCATTGGCGCCCACACCAATAAAGGTAATGGCGTCCTTGCTTATCACCACCTTGTAGAGCAGGTCTTGCATACCCTTCCGGTCATGATCTCCATCAAATTCATGCGCCCCGTCGGCTTTTATACCAACCTCTACCGGTCCATACCAACCATCCGGTCCCAGAATGCGATCGTACAAAACTTCGGTAGCGATACTCCCGAGCCGTGGGTTTCACCCCTGGACATCGCCCACACCATCGCTGACGAAATCGATAAGCCCTTCGATGGCAGAACGGTTCGCTACATTACCAGCGAAGAAATCTCCGCCACTGAAATCGCCAAACAACTTGGTGAAGCGATTGGCAAATCTGATCTGAAATGGATGGTTATTCCGGACGAAACTTTGTTATACGGCATGCTGTCACTCGGGATGAATAAAACCATTGCATCCGGATTTATTGAGATGCAGGCAGCTCAGCGGAATGGTTCTCTCTATGAAGATTATTATCGCAACAAACCGCTTCCGGGAAAGGTTAAGTTCGCTGAATTTGCCAAAGATTTTGCCCTTGTTTACAGTCAACAAGACTAAATTTGAATTATGACCGGCAACAGTATCCATCGGGTCCATACAATCGCTGAATTTCACAAATACAAAGGCTTACCGGCTCCCCGGCATCCGCTGATCAGCATTGTCAATTATGGAGAAACCAGGTGCAGGGAGGAAAACGAGCCATCCAGTCTGGTGTTTGATTTTTACAACATAGCCGTAAAAAGAGGTATCGGTGCCAAATACAAATACGGGCAACAGCAATACGATTTTGACGAAGGCGTGATGTTTTTTATTGGACCCAATCAGGTATTTGGCGTCGAGACTTCGCCACAACAGCAGGAACAACGATCCGGGTGGATGTTACTCATCCATCCCGATCTGTTATGGGGAACTCCCCTCGCGACAAACATCAGGAAATACAACTATTTTGACTATGAAGTAAACGAAGCACTTTTTTTATCGGATGAGGAAGAACGAACGCTCAATTCAATTATCGGGAACATCCGGAAGGAGATCAATACCAATACCGACCAGTTTAGCCAGCAGATCATTGTCTCCCTGGTAGAGACCTTGCTGAATTATTCTGACCGGTTTTACAAGCGACAATTCATTACCCGAAAAATTTCAAATCACCGAATCCTGGATCGCATGGAGAAATTGCTTGACGACTATTTCCACAGCGATGAGCTTACTCTGCAGGGATTGCCAACGGTGCAATACCTGGCTGAAAATCTGAATCTGTCTCCGGGGTATTTAAGTGCATTATTGAAAGAACTTACCGGGCAGACCACCCAGCAGCACATACATGAAAAACTGATAGCAGAAGCAAAACAAAAATTATCAACCACGGATCTCACCGTGAGTGAAATTGCCTATGCTTTGGGTTTTGGGCAATCACAATCCTTTAGCAAGCTGTTTAAAATCAAGACCAAACAAAGTCCGCTTGAATTCAGGCAATCGTTTAATTAGGCCGGCGTCTTAATCACTGAATCCGTCAATAGTTTCCAGGACGAGACACCTCATTCAATCTTGAGTGTACTTCGGAAAAGCCAAAAACCCGATGTCATCCCCGCCTAAACGGACAGGCAGGTCGACCGAGACGCCTTAAAGCGTCGAGCGGAGAGGCTTATTGCAATTGACTTTCCGAAGTGGACTCAACCTTCAACATTCAACATTCAACATTCCGATAACCCTACCTGCACGGCCAGCCCTCCTTCCGAAGTCTCCTTGTATTTGTGGCTCATATCCTGAGCCGTCTCCCACATGGTCTTGATAACCGCATCCAGGTGGACACGGGCGTGTTCGGGATTGGATTGCAGGGCAATCTGGCTTGCGGTGATGGCCTTGATGGCACCCATGGTATTGCGCTCGATGCAGGGGATCTGGACCAGACCACCCACCGGGTCGCAGGTAAGTCCCAGGTGGTGCTCCATAGCGATTTCCGCAGCCATCAGGACCTGGCGGATACTGCCACCCAGACAATCGGTCAGTGCTCCCGCCGCCATGGCTGAAGATACGCCGATCTCTGCCTGACAGCCACCCATGGCTGCCGAGATGGTGGATCCCTTCTTGAAGATGCTCCCCAGCTCACCGGCTACGAGCAGGAAGCGAATGATTTTACTGCGCTGATTCCCGCCCAGGAAGGTGATGTAGTATTGCAATACGGCCGGGATAACCCCGGCAGCGCCATTGGTCGGGGCCGTGACTACCCGTCCGAAGGATGCGTTCTCCTCATTGACGGACAGGGCAAAACAGCTTACCCAGACCAGGATCTTCTGAAAATCCTGTTGGGCGCTCTGCCGGATGGCCTCGATCCAGTTGTCGTAGTCCGTATAAGGGAAGTTTTTCAGCATCTTCTTATTAAAATCGGGCGCCCGCCGCCGTACATGCAATCCTCCGGGCAACTGCCCCGGCGAATGACATCCCCGGTAGATGCAATCCCGCATGGTCTCCCAGATCTGCCATAACGCTGCTCCCGTATCGCGGGAAGGACGCCACGCCTTTTCATTTTCCCAGACCACTTCCGAGATGGAACAGGCATTTTTCAAACAGTATTGCACCAATTCCTCGGCGGTCTCAATGGGATACCTTAGGACCACAGGTTCCAGCGTGGAGACGTGACTCTGCTCGTGCTGCTGGATAAATCCTCCTCCGATCGAATAGTATGTCTTGGCCAAGGTCTCGCCGTTCTCAAGCTCTGCGACAAAGGTCAGTGCATTGGGATGGTAATCGAGGGTGATATCTGTAAAGAAAACCAGGTCGGTTGCCGGATCAAACGGAAGGTATCGCCTGCCACCAAGCAGAAGTGACTGATTAAAAGCGATGTTCTGAATGGCAGCTTCAATCCTGGTTGTGTCGAACGTCACCGGATCCTCACCCTGCAACCCCAGTTGCACCGCGATATCGGTGCCATGGCCATGACCGGTCTTGGCCAACGATCCAAACAAATGCACCTGGAGCCGCATCAGATCATTGAAGTGATCCTGCTCCTCCAGCCAATGGAGAAAAGCCAGTGCTGCCCGCCACGGGCCCAGGGTATGTGAACTCGAAGGTCCTACCCCAATCTTAAAGATATCCAGTACGGAAATACTTTCGTGATGCATAGCCTAAATGTAGCCAGATTGAAGGATTGTCGCTGTCTGGCACTCAGGAAAAATGTTCGCAGCCTTTAATTGTCAGAATCTGCAGACACTCTCGTGCCCGGTGACTATTTCAATAACGCTTTCCCCTGCCTTATCTCCAGCTTCCAGCCTGCCTGCTCCACCATCATGGTTACCAGGTCCATCAGATCCTTGCCCTGTTCGGCGGCTTGTTGCCTGAGGTCCGAGTTTTCAGCCTGATGCCGGATGAAGTTCTTCGCTTCTTCGGAAAGTCTGGTATAGTCGGTAGAGGTGAATCCATTAAATGTTCCTTCGGAAATGTCGTAATAATCGATGTCGTGATCAATGGACAGGATCTCCGGTTCACCCAGCGGGTCAATGGTGATGGTGAGCTTTTTCGGATCGGCTTCCGCATGAAACTGACTAAAATCGTAACCCATCGACACCTTTGCTTTGATACGCAACAGCGCTTTTTTACGAAATGGGCTGAAGTCCGCCCAGTAATAGTCCTTATAATCGTAGATCTCACTGAAATGGCCTTCAACCGTGATGAGTTTAGCCACTTTCTGGATGCGTTCCAGAAGGACAGTTGAGGTTACCGCTTCCTTTTTCTGCAGTGCCTGCATCCATCCGGAACGCAGGACATAAACGGTGGTCAGCAAAATGCCAGCCAAAACAACCAGTAGAAACAATCGCCAGGGAAATGAGGATTTACGCAAGGCCATAGGGTCAGGGATTGTCCAGTTCGAAAGGGTATTTTAACCGGGACCAACTCTTGATCACGGCCTTAACCGAACCCACAGAAACCGGAGATTCGATCATCAGTGGGATGTGATTTGCATCAGCGGATACCCAGATCTGCATTTGATCCCCTTCTTTAAATACATTACCGGTGATCAGTTGGGGTTCGAGGTGATGGGTCTGTGCCTTACCCTGTCCCTTGATCCGCTTTTCTTCGTATTTATCCACCAGGGTGACTCCTACATTCCAGGCTTCCTTATCGAGAAAGATGGAGACCGGCAATTGCTGGTTGACCTGCCAGGATCCTACATTGACGTTACGCAACGTGTAGATGACAGACAGAATGTCGTGCATACAGCCGTTGACGGCTTTCTGGGCACTCTGGGTATTGGACTTGTCGGGGCCCCAGTAATAGGTAGCCTGATGATTCTTCTGATCCAGGATCACTTTATCGTATCGTGTATAGCTTCCTTCGTGGACATCCCGAATGGATAGGGTAGGAAGCAAAGTCTCCTTGTCCAGATGAGCTTCGAAATAATCGTCTACCTTAAAAAACCATTCGTAGGAGGGATAAGTCTTTCCCCGGGCGGAGACTTTGATAAAGTCCGGATAGGTCTTTACCTTAAATTCCACTTCGCCGGCTGCAAGCCAGATGAAGTTCCAGTTGTAATATAGTTTATAGGTAATGGTTTCACCATCCTGGAATGCCGAATTGCCCACTTCGCACAGATCAATGGTCGATGCTTCCACGGGTGATTCCACTTTCCGCTGCGGATGTTCTCTGCCGGAAAACAGAAAAAGGATCAATGCAATGGAAAATATTTTTGGCATATAATTCTGTTCCCGGTTTAGTAAATCCCAACCATTTTCAACCTTTTCAGGAACGACGGGATCACTGGTTTAGTATTTATGTCTATAAGTATGCTTCTGCTTAAAAAGTTCAACGAAGGTACAATACCGCGGGTCATCCGATTGATATTTTTACCCTGCAGCACCATTCAAATAAACGATCCAGCTGCATTACCTGTGTGTTTATCGCTCTGATTACATATAAGGAAATAATGCAATAACTATTCCGATTGTTCTATCTTGCACCTATGAAGCAAAAACCGGAACGCCGGCGCATTCTTGGTGTAGACCCCGGAACCAACATCCTGGGTTATGCGGTGCTGGACACCTGGGGTGATCATCTGCAATTGATCCAGATGGGTGTCATCAGTCTGACCAAATGGAAAGACCACCAGACCAAGCTCAAGGAGATCTACCTGCAGCTCCAGGATGTGATCGAATGTTTCCGGCCGGAAATAATGGCCATTGAATCGCCTTTTTTTGGCAAAAATGTACAGTCGATGCTGAAACTAGGCCGGGCCCAGGGTGTCTCGATTGCAGCAGCCATCACCATGGGGCTGCATATTGAAGAGTATTCTCCGAAAATGATCAAGCAGTCGGTCACCGGTAATGGCAATGCCACCAAAGAGCAGGTGGCAGCGATGCTGGAACATCTGCTGGCCGTAAACCTGGAATCACAAAAACTCGATGCTTCCGATGCGTTAGCCACAGCAGTCTGCCATCACTTTAAACAAAACAGCCCGGTTAAACGAGGGGCAAAGGGCTCCGGATGGGGTCAGTTTATCAAGGATAACCCGGACCGCCTGATGTAGTCTATCCGGATTAAATAGCTTGTTTCACGGAACATTACCTGTACTTCTTCTGCTGTTTTGTTAAGGCATTTGGATTACATTTGTCCTTGCTATGAAAAACCGCAAGGCTGCTATCGGCTTTATCTTCGTTACGCTTCTGATTGATGTGATCGGATTTGGCATTATCATACCTGTTCTGCCATCCCTGATTTCTTCCATGCTGGATATTCCGGTCAATGAAGCCAGCCGTTACGGTGGTATGCTTACCGCCATGTACGCCATCATGCAGTTTATCTTCGCCCCGATTCTGGGCAATCTCAGCGATAAATATGGCCGCCGGCCTGTTCTGTTGATCTCTTTGTTTGGCTTCTTTCTGGATTACCTCATCCTGGGTTTTGCACCCAGTTTTTATTGGCTGTTTGTTGGCCGCACCTTAGCCGGCATCACTGGTGCCAGCTTCACGACTGCAGCCGCCTACATTGCCGATATCAGCACCAAAGAAAACCGTGCTAATAATTTTGGCATGATCGGCGCAGCCTTCGGCCTGGGCTTTATCCTGGGTCCTGCATTGGGTGGCTGGTTGGGAGAAATAGGCACGCGGGTGCCCTTCTTTGCAGCCGCCGGACTGACCCTGGTCAACTGGATGTACGGCTACTTTGTATTGCCTGAATCACTCGGTACGGAAAACCGGAGAGAATTTGACTGGAAGCGCGCCAATCCATTCGGTGCGATCGCTCATTTACGCAAATATCCGTCCATCAGCGGACTTTTCATCTCCTTTGCCCTGGTCTACATCGGTGCTCATGCTGTACAAAGCAACTGGAGTTATTACACCATGTACCGGTTCAACTGGTCGGAAGGCATGGTAGGTCTTTCATTGGCCCTGGTCGGTTTGTTGGTAGGCGCAGTTCAAGGTGGACTGATCCGGGTGATCAATCCGATCCTCGGGGATACCAGAAGCTCCTACGTGGGTCTACTGCTTTATGCACTGGGTCTGGCGCTTTTTGGCTTTGCCTTCCAGAGTTGGATGATGTATGCTTTCTTATTACCTTATTGTCTGGGAGGTATTGCCGGACCAGCATTGCAGTCCATCATTACCAGCCAGGTTCCGCCCAATGCGCAGGGTGAGCTGCAAGGCGCTCTGACCAGCCTGATCAGCGTGACATCAATCATCGGACCTCCATTGATGACGGGATTATTTACTTATGCGACCAGCGCCAATGCCCCATTTCATATCCCCGGACTACCCTTCTTTCTTGGATCGGTTCTCATGCTTTTAAGTGCGGTAATAGCCTACCGGACATTGCACCGTAAGGAAATCTGAAACTTCTGTTACTTAATCCAGAAAAGTACGGATGTGTTCCGCCAAACGAGCCAGTTCTTCGTGACTTACGTTCTTTTTAGGGCGGGTAAAATCCATGTCGGAGAGGGCATTGATAGGGATCAAATGCACATGTGCATGGGGTACTTCGAGTCCGATGACGGTAACGCCGATGCGGTTGCAGGGAACTGCTTTTCGCAAGCCGCCGGCAACTTTTTTGGCAAATTGCATCAAAGCAGCCAGGTGTTCGTCTTCCAGATCAAAGAGGTAATCGACCTCCTTCTTGGGAATGACCAGGGTATGACCTGTCTGAACCGGCTGGATGTCCAGGAAAGCCAGGAAATCATCTGATTCGGCGATACGATGACAGGGAATTTCTCCTGCTACGATCTTGGAGAATATACTGGCCATCAGACGCCGATCTCTAATATCTGAAACTGCATCAATCCGGCCGGCGTCTGAACTTCGGCAACTTCTCCCACGGCCTTACCCAGCAATCCCTGACCAATGGGGGAAGTGGCAGATATCTTTCCTTCCTTTAGATTAGCTTCGGTCTCTGAAACCAATTTATACTGGACTTCCTTCTTGGTCTTCATGTTCTTGATCTTTACCGCCGAAAGCAGTACTACTTTGGAGGTGTCGATCTGGCTCTCGTCAATGATCCTTGCGGTAGCCATGACTTTTTCCAGTTCGTTGATGCGCAATTCAAGCATGCCTTGAGCATCTTTTGCTGCATCGTATTCTGCATTCTCTGATAGATCACCTTTCTCTCTGGCTTCAGCAATTGCCCGTGCTGCTTCCTGGCGACCTGTAGTTTTTAGTTCATCTAATTCCAGTCGGACTTTGTCATATCCTTCCTGTGTCAAATACGTCACTGACATAAAAAATATTTAGGTTAATACGTGCTAATGGATGAGTATTGGTTATTCCATTGACTAAAAAGACAAGAACGCTTCGAGCCGCAACTGAAACGTTCTTGTCCTTATCAAAGGACAAATGTATTAAAAAATGGCTCGTTTGTCAACTATGGTGTTTTCGGTGCCGGTTTGCTCTGCCTGGGCATGCATCCACGAAAACCTGGCCGGAACAGAAATACCAGTTAGAAGTCTGCTAATCCAAGGTTAAATGCTGATTCGAAAAGCAATGCTATGTGATCCCTGGAAGGGATTGGTAGCGCGGTATCCGTAGTCGATACCCAGCTTATAATCACTGCCTTTTTTCAACGGGACTTCAAATCCCATCCCTGCACTCAACCCGGTATAGACGCTGTGATCCACCGATTCGCTGTTCGTCCCCAGCTCATATTTGTAGGCACCCCGGATAAAGAACAAGTCTTTAAAACAATATTCCATTCCACCACCCAGGTTGTCCCGTGAAAATGAATTGGAGGTAAAATTTCCAATCAGCGTAAACCGATGATCATCCCCGGCATACAGGTCGTAAGACATGCCGATATTCAACATGGATGGCAATTCAAAGGAAGCCGACCGCTGGTCGTAGGTCAGGTTGTATTGCAAGGTACCGTCCGGATTCGTTTCCTGAATGGACAGTCCTTCTCCGCCAAACCGCATTGGCGATCCGATATTGCGCAGGGAGATACCGAATTTAAAATTATCCTGAGGGCCGGTTACGTACTGAACACCGGCATCCAGGGCAAAGCCAAATGCGCTCAGATTTGCCGTTGATTCTGAAATTCCACGAAATAAAATTCCTACGGATACCTTGTTTTCAAATGTGTGGGCATAAGCCATACCCAGATGGAAAAAGTTCGGTGAAAATGTGGCACCGGTCCCTTCCGGTTGCTGTACGGAAGTCTCCACAATATCTCCAAGATTTAAAGACATCAGGCTGATGCCAAAGGCGCCATTCTTGCCTACTTTCTGAACAAATCCCAGAGCATTCAGCCGAACATCACTACCCTTGAGGTAGATCGTATGCCCGAGGAGGACCTCGGTCTGATGAATACGGGTCATACCTGCGACATTCAGTCGCATGGCTTCAGCTCCCTGGATACACGCCGTGGTCAACGAATGCAATCCCGCACTCCGGGCCCAGGGATTAAGTGTTAATTCATAGGCTCCGGCTTCTCCCTGCCGGTCAGGATTCCCTGCCCGGCCTGATGGCGCGGCCAGTATTCCCATGAGGATCAATCCAATAAGGTATATACGTGTCATAAGCCAGTAGGATCAAATTTACGTTGTACGCCAAACCACTTTAGCACCCTGGATCCTAAGCCGGGAGCATCCACATGGATGAGGTATACTCCGCTGGCCACCGGTATTCCTTTGCTGTTCTTGATATCCCATTCCAGGTCCGGTACGATCTGATTGTTCAACAAGGCCGGATTGGAGCGGCCTTCTACCGGAGTTCTGGATTCATTGCGCTTGTATTGCCGGATAAATTTGCCGTCGAGGCTATATATCGTCACGGTACAATCGGCCGGCAGGTTGGTAATTTTTACGGTGGTCGAAAACTGAGAAGTCTCGTACGGCGAATAACCGTAATAAGGATTGGGTACTACATTGATGGACCGCAGAGCTGCCGGTATGCTGGCCTGCTCCAACTGGGTGGCTTCCACATTGGTAAAGGAAAACATATAGGCCGGATGCCCACTATTGGCGCCAGTACCTTCCGCTACCTGATACGGATCATCAACACGGATTTTAATGGTCGTTTCCGTCGGGATCAACCCCTCTGCCAATGATTTCAGCGATTGTCCGCTGCGGACCAGTGGTATTCCCGCCCAGGTGACCGTCGTCAACCCGGGTACTTTCTTCAGATCGGTTATACCGGCGGCAAATCGAGTCCTGAGATCGGCGCAGCCATCGTACTCAGTGTTGGTCACATAGAGATAATGTTGACCGCCTGCTACGTAGTTGAATAAGGTGACTGCGGCACCATTGTCCAGGAACACCTGGCTGGTTGGATTCCACATCATATCACCGCCAGTGGGCTTTCCATTGTCAAAATCATCCGGGAAATACCTGCCGTCGTAATAGGAGTTTTCCCCAAAAAACACATTCAGCCGCTTGCCGGACTCCACGTCGATCACATAGCCGGGAAACCAGCCCATGCCTACACCATCGCCGTCAGGATCAGCCAGGCCGTCACCATCTTTGTCGTCCTTACTAACCGAGGGGCTTTGCCGGAGATCAAAATTGCGCGCATTACCTATGGTATTACCCAGGCCATTAAAGTATGGAGAAGCCGTCTCCACGACCACACAACGGCTCCAAAGGGATTTATCCGGAGTCAAAACGATGTCCACGTTATTTAACTGAGACAAGCTTGTCCGGTCTTTTACAATATTAAAGCTCTGTTGGGCATCCTGCCAGCAAGGTGAAATATACGGAATGTCCGTGGCCAGCCTGCGATAATCCGTCAGGAAGAAAGGCACCATTACCCCTCCGCCCATGGTAGATAATGCCCGGTCGGGGTCGTATGGATAATCCGGCTCACCACTAAGGGTCTTTACATAATGGAAAACGCCGTTGCCATCCGGGATAAAACTGAACCAGGCTTCATTTGGATCCGCATAGCTTACCTCAATACCGATGGCTCCATTGGAGGCATCCGTAAGGCTTCCGACATCCGGTGTCTGACCTATTTGTATGGAAAATCCATAATTCGCAATGATCTGTTCATTCAGCCGGCTGAGGGAAGTCTCAGACATGATCGGTTTATCCGGTGTTTCTATATTGGAGAGCACCCAACGTGCATCGGGGCCCAGCACTTTATCATTCATGTTGTTGTCGATAAAACGCAACAGGAAGGTGCCGTCTTTGACATCCAGCGGATTATACACCAGCAATTTTAACGGTCCACGTCCCGGTTCATAGGTTATGGTTCCGTCAAAACTGCCGTTCAAGATAGCCGCACGGGTATCGGAGGTAATGTCCAGGAAGTTGTTTCCGACTCCTAATCCGTCCAAACGGGTAATCTGTGCGCCATCACCATAGGAGGATTGCAGGTTCTGGTAAGTAATGGGGCGGGGAATTCCCTCGTATTTCTGAATATTCCTACGGCCTTCCAGGTAAGGCCGGCGTTGACCCACCACATCTTTAGGGTCAAAATCCCGGTAATTATTATAAGCATAGGCAACTACCGTGAAATAATATTTCTTATGGTTGAGTAATGTCCGGTCGTCGGTGGCAAATTGATCTTCCGTTACCTTAAATGAATGTCGAATGCCTTTATCCTGACCCTCAACCTGCAATTCCGGAACCCAGATCGGTTCACTCGAATTCGGATTAGCCAATGACTTCCAGTTGTATACACTGCGGACATTATTCATCAGGTCAACCTGGTAGATCAGACGCGCTTTGTCAAAATTGTCCAGTTCGCCGACAGAAACATCCGAACTCTGGAGCTGATAGATCTTATATCCCTCGAAGAAATACAAACTATCATCTATCCCGGCCGGAGCTTGCAAGTCCTTTTCATGGTAAGCTTCAAATGCATTGTTGGAATTGATGGTGTCGTTTGTCAAAACCAGCACCAGCTCCTGGTCCAGTTCAATGATATCCATATCCGGCGCATCTGGCCCGTCGGTTATATCAAAGCAGTTGTCAAATAATGCCTGGGCGATATCATCTGCAGATAACAGCCGGTCGATGTCCGGGCAAGGATAATTGAGGTCCGGTACCCACACAACTCCAATGATCAACTCATTGACGGCTCCGGGATCCAGGCGAAATGGCCCGGAAGCCTGGATGGTCCGGCGGTCTCCGTAATCCAGGTTTGCCGTACACATGGACCAGCCGGCAGAATTATTCGGAGCTTCAGTGAATGCATAGTCGATGGGTGTACCGCCGACCTGGAAGGCCGAACCGCCGTAGGTGAACGGGGTGCCATCTTTCCAGGAGCCGGACAAATAATTGTAATATTCCTGTGCAACCTGTGGGTCGGTCTGGGCATTTGGCCAGTTACCTACCGCCTGGTTGTTGTAATAAGTGAAAGAGGACATGCCGATTTCATTGCCGTTTTCATCATGCGGGCCGCGGAAATAATCTACGCCGAGGATGGGAATGGCATCACAATACGTGTTGACCCCCTGGGGACAGGAACAGCCGGTCTCGCCATCCACCGCGTCTTCATTGTAGACATAGGCCATACTGCGGGAGGTATCACATCCGATGTAGTCATCGGTATAGCAACCCAAATCGGGGTCCACCCACATGGCAAAGAAGGTACTGTCGATGGTACTGGTAGCCCGGTTGATCAGCTTGTAATGCTGGAAGGTCATGTCATTGATCTCATCGTTGGTCGAATAAGCAAACGCCTGGACCTGCACTTCCATCTGAATGGGCTTGCCCTGCGTCTGGGTATGGATACCTCCTGCATCGTTATAAATCCAGAAGATCATCTGATCCGGATATTGAGGCGCATGGCAGCCTATGATGTCGATCACCGGATAATCGCCATCGCAAGGATCGTACAATCCATTACCATTACGGTCGTAGAAGGAGGCGAGACCCTGCGTGGTATTGGGCAATTCAAAGCCAACCAGTTCCGCAAAATATGGATTGCCGCGTGCCGGCCATTCCAGGATGTCTTCCGGTATGGACTCGCAATCGTAATCTTCTCCCGCCTGAATGGCCTTATTGTAATTTGCGATGTGTCTGGCAATATTGGCCCCGGAAACCTCAAAATGACGGTCCCAATTGGCACAGGTTTCGAAGTCTACCGAGCCAAGGACAGGATCGAGAGGTCCCGGCCAAAAGTCGTTAGTACTTCCGGTACGGTAGGTTTGAGCAGCTAATTTGAGATTACCAACCGGGTCATAGCCGCCCAGCCATACTGCTCCGGCAAAGATGGAAGATACTTCCGGTAGCCCGGAAGCCGGATCAACTTTGGGTACGATGTACTTACCTTCGGTAAGGTCCCACCACACATCTCCACCTCCCAATAAGCGAGCCCGCACATTATTGATGTCCATATCAATGCTGGACCGGGAAGGAGCACAGTCTTCACGGAGCTCCAGCACTTCAGAGCTGGGAGCCACCTTGCCTGTACCGATATCCGGCCGGTGCGCCAACACAGGCTGGGCACAAAAGGCAAGAAAGAGAAAGATGGTTGTATGGCGAAGGATGTTCATAGCTTAGAATTCTAAAATGGCGCCGAGATACATGCGACGTGGTAATGAATAGAGATCCGGATTTAATAACGCCCACTGATAGCTAGCCAGGTAAGCATCGACATCACGGCCGCTGGTTGAGATGGTATTTAGCGCGGATTTGCCATCCGAAGAGGTCAGATAACCATCGTCATCCGGTGATCCGGTCACCGGATATACCCCGATGACATTGCGTGTATCCAGTAAATTCTCCACCCGGAAATAGACATTGAGATAAGTGGGCCGCTTGCTGTTTTCTTTGCCCAGCAAGAAACTTTTATCCACGCGCATGTCGAAAGTATAATTCCAGGGCAGCCGCGCTCCGTTGATTGCACCCTGGTAGCCGGTTCCGCCAAAAGGCTGTGCACGCGTCAGTTTGGTATAGGGACGGCCGCTGACAGCGGTAGCCGTCAGGTTCACGCCAAAATTGGCCAGCACATCGGCACCAAACCAGATGGGACCATTGTATAATTTCCCGGATCCATAGCGGTAATCCAGTGTCGTCACAAATCGGTGCCGCTCATCAAAAGACAGTGGCAGCAAGGTCCGGATATTGCCCCGCGTGGTCAGCCCGCGCTGTGAGTTGGCATTGGAACCGGTACCGTCGGCAAACTGCAGGGTGTAATTGGCCGTCATTTCCAGATTAGCGGTACGTCGCAGATCATACTGGAAGCTGAAGCCTTTCACCGTACCAAAATCCAGGTTGCCATATCCCGTGTAAGTATTCACAGGAGCAGGAATATACAAATAGGTCCGTGTCTGGATCATGTCCCGCAATTCCTTATAATACACGGAGATCTTCAGAGCAGATGATTGGCTCAACTTCTGTTGAAATCCGACTTCGTAATCTATGGTGCGCTCCGGACGCAGAGCCGGGTTATTGGAAGGGGTACGACCGGCGTCTTCGAAATAATAATAATCCAGGGCAGTGGTCAATGTATTGGAAGGAGGTCTCTGCACCAGGATGTCATAGTGAGCAAAAAAGTTAGCAACGTCGCTGATGGGAAAGGAAAAAGCCAATCGAGGCATCCAGTTGACCTGGGGGGTATAATCGGTAAAGGAAGTATTTGGGTCAAAATCACGGCTCTTGATGTCCGCTTCGGGATCCACGTATTTGGGATGGACGATCTCTCCACCGAAGATGAGGTTCCCATCGTTTGCCGCCGTACCATTGGGATAATACCATTGTTCATCCCGGCGAAAAGCGACGACCTTGTTTGAGTTGTCTCCATCCACATAGACCTTGAAGTCATCCTCAACCGGTGCCGGGCGAGCCTGGCCCGTGCTGGCATAGAAGTCGGACGCATTCATGATCTCATACAGCGAAAAAGGATCTTTGAGTACCTTGGTATTGGCATCATACCGGTCTACCCGAAGACCAACCCGGAAGATGATGTCCCGGTAAGTAAATTTATCCTGCAGGTAAAATGCCCCATAGATAGGTTGATTGGGAGCTACCAGAAACTGGCGTCTGCCATCCGGATACACACTGGTGAAGAAATCATTGAAAGTGACATTATTCCCGATCTTATTGCCCAGATAATCGTATCCAAAATAGTCAATCACGCCCTGATCCGTCAGCTCCTGTACCGAGAACATATCCAGACTCAGATCGTCAGGATTGAGGGCATCGACATTCACGTAATCGTGAACGGATTGCCCGGTCAGGTCACGGACTTTTTTATAAAATAGCAAGTTGGGATCCTCATCGACCAGGGTCTGGAATTGCTCATAGGAAAGGTCGCTGAATACTCCTTTAAAGGTTCCGATCACCGAAGTGGTATCAACCCCGATGATCTGATTATTCGCCTGCAGACGGGCGATCGTCCATAATCCAAACGGCGCCACCGCCCAGGAACGATTCAACCGTTGCTCATAGACCAGACCAAACTGGATGTTGTGGCGGCCTTTGTCCGATCCGCCAGGAAACAGGTCAAAAGAGGTACCCAGATTTAACGTATAAGTATCGTTTTCAGATTTCGAAACCCGGTTGTACACCGCGCCTACATTGCTGTGGATTCGCCAGATACTGTTGTAGTTACTGGACCAGAAGCCATTGTACGCATTATACCCTTCGATGCTGGATGGACTGGTATTGAGGTTGTAATTCGCCAGGACCGGGTTATAGCTGCCAGGGGTATAGCCTTCCAAAACCTGCAGGTATCCGGCATGAGCTATGCCGGGCAACGGACCACGTGAATAGGGTGATTCACCTTCCACCGGGATCCAGTTCACATCGTAAGAGCCGATGTATCCATAGCGAAAGAGGTTGTTTTTATGGCGTTGATCCTCGTCGTGGGTGAAGGATTTCTCATACCCGAGCTGAAAGGTGTAGGAAGCATTGCGGATAAAACCCTGCTGAGGATGATTGTCATCCAGCGACTGGCGGCCGAGGCGATGTCGCAGCCGGAAATTTGCCCTGTAGCCGGAGCTGTAAAAGAAGGGGTTATTCTCGTAATCGAGGAGTCCCCATCCACCCGGGGTAAATTGATTTTTTGATGTGTTGTAATTCCCGGACAAAGTCACATCGATGTTGCGACTGATCTGCGCATCAATCTTACCCGTCAGGTCCAGTCGCTCCGAACCTTCATTCGGGATAGCCTTAAGTAACTTCGCATCGTCGTTCTGAAGCAGTTCACCGCTGGAGACCGTAATGCCTTCGTAGGAGGACAGGGGGTTTTCTTCCAGCGACCGGATCCGGTCCGGATCCACCCGGTATACCCCATAGGCCGGAGGGTCATCCACCTTCCTTCCCCGGTATTGACCGGCCAGGCGGTAACCCAGGATGGACTGTCCGCTTTTTTTCCTGAGAATGGGTCCGCTAAGGTTCATGTTGACCAGATTGTACCCGTAAGGATCCAGGTACTGACTGCTCTCCACTTCCAGTCCTCCGCTAAACTGATTGGAAGGTCCTTTGGTGGTGATGGCAATGATCCCTCCGGTCACATCACCGTATTTTGCTTCGATCCCTCCGGTAATGACCTGTAGCTGATCGATTTCTGTCTGAGGCAGCAGACTGCCCGTCACCCGGATGCCGTCGATGTAATAATCCGTAGCATTGGTTCTAGAGCCGCGTACGGCGATGGCCCCTCCGTCGATGGAGGAGATTCCCGCTGCGGTGGCGGCCAACTGATTGATGTTTTTCATGGGTAGGTTGCGGATCTTCTCCGCTGTGACGATACCGCCTGAAGTGGTATTGTCCTGCTCGATCAAAGGGACTTTGTATTCAATGACGACCACCTGATCCAATACCAGGCCCTGACTGATACCAATATCCAGTTTATTGGACTTCCCGGAAAAGACCACTACGCCCGTCTGCCGCTGGGTCTGATAACCTACGTAACTAACTTCCACGTCGTAGGTCCCCGGGTCGATGTTGGACAGGGTGTAGTTACCGTCAATATCGGTATCCGTACCAGTGACCAGCACGCCATTACGGTACAGGGCGATGTTACAGCCGATCAGCGCTTCTCCGGTCTCCTGGTCAGTCACTTTTCCTTCCAGGGAGGTTTGCGTCCAGCCTGAAACTGCGCAAGCAAATACAATTCCCAGGATGTAAAGAATTCGCTGCATGGATTTGGCATTCATGTGTTCTTAGTTTCTGCGTCGTGGCATCACCACCGGAACCATCTTTTCCGACCGTAAAAGTAGTAGATCACGGCTTCTTATCGCACATGCTCTACTATCATTTAACGTATGAAGGTACGATTTTGAAGCCCTTGCCTGATTTTGTCAACCAGGACCTGGGCAATTTTGTATTTGGATTCCCTGGTCCAGCCAGCAATGTGCGGTGATAGGACTACCTGGTCCAGTGCATACAGCCTGCTATAGACAGCTAGCTCTTGCGCCGTCATGGTCGCCGGTTTTTCGTTTTCAAAGACATCCAGACATGCCCCCTTCAACCGCCCTGACTCCAATGCCTCCACCAGGTCTGCTGTGTTGACGATGCTGCCGCGGGAAGTGTTGATGAGGATGGCCCCCGGCCGGCATTGATCCAGAAAAGACCGGTTCACGAGATGGTGTGTCTCATCGGTAAGTGGCAGATGCAAACTGATGACATCGCATTCGAAAAGATCCTCGCCTTGCTTTTCAGTAACATAAGGGAAGTCATCCAGGTAATCGGTCTTGTATTTATCGTAGGCCCAGACCTCCATCTCCATTCCTGCTAATTTGCGGGCGAACTGACTTCCATTATTGCCAAACCCATAAATTCCGATGCGTTTACCCGCTAGCTCCACGCCCCGGTTGGCTTCACGCTGCCAGGTGAACTGCCGTACCTCCCGGTCTGCCCTAAGTAAATTATTCTGCAGCGCCAGCAACATGCCCAGAGCTTGTTCGGCAACGGCATTGGCATTTCCTTCCGGGGAATTAATTACGGCCACACCCCGGCGGGCACAAGCGGGCAGATCGAAGATATCCAATCCGGAGCCGAGCCTACCCACCCAGATAAGATGAGGTGCCTGATCAAGCAATAAGTCATCAACCCGGATCTTACTGTTGACTACCAGTCCCACATAAGGAGTTATTTGCTGCATGGTATCTTCAAACGAGATCAGCGGTTGGTATTCAACCGCATAACCCAATGCAGATAATCCTTCGATCAGATAAGGGTGGACATCGTCCGTGATTAATACACGTGGCTGCATGCTGCAAACCTAGTGATTTTAGGGGTATAAGTAAACACCACGAACCGGACGGTGCCCGCTACGGACGAAGATGGTCATGACGTTTCAAAAAGAAGATTATCAGGAGGTTTATTATTGCGGTATTCCTTCCACTAGCATTTCATTTCCTGCTTTGTCATAATAGGTACAGGTCATTTTGTCCATGCTGATCGCCCATTTTTCAACACCGTAGGTTGCACAATTTGTAATGAACGTCAGAAAATCAGTCTTGCCCTGCTGATGGACTAATAACTCCTCCTTAAAGGCATCTCTGCTTGCAATGGCAGCTATTTCCAAGGCGGCATATTTGGCAGGAATTTTTACGGTATAATTATTATCTCCGTGATAGTCAATATGTCCGTCCGTTACATAAGTTTCATAATGAGTGACCCCCATCGATTTGATTTCTTTAATGTAGGCCGGGAAGTCTGCACCGGACTTTACTTTGCCATGCGCTGCTTTGATTTGTTCGAGTGTAAACATTTATTTTCGTGCTTTTACCTTAAAATTAATTGATGCCATTGCTTTATGGATACGCTACAAAAGTGCAAGCTCAAAAATCCTTTTAATTGTAAAAAATCGTTTTTCTACAAGAAGCGCTTAAAGTTCTCCGGCGTATCACCAGTATATTGCCTGAAGTCTTTGATAAAGTGAGCCTGGTCAAAGAAATGGTATTGGTAGCAAA
Source organism: Lewinellaceae bacterium (assembly GCA_020636135.1). Taxonomy (NCBI): domain Bacteria; kingdom Pseudomonadati; phylum Bacteroidota; class Saprospiria; order Saprospirales; family Lewinellaceae; species Lewinellaceae bacterium. Next base: position 46,119 of record JACJYK010000002.1, on the reverse strand, counting down.
TCTCTGTGAGGGTTTTGGGTTCGCTGATATTTTCAATAACCGAATTAAATCGGACAATGGAAGCAAATTTTTTAGCCGTTGTTCCCACCACTCTGCGAAACCGCTTTTCGAACGGGCTTTGGCTGATCAACAATTTTTCGATCAATTCCTTGATCTGAATGGTTCCCTTGGATTGGTAAATAATTTTAACTGCCTCGACAATAAGTTTATCCGTATCGATTTCCCTCAGTTGTGTGAGTAAAAATTGCTCCACCGCTTTTATTCGTTGCTTATCTGTTTTAGCAACCGATAATTTTTCCTGGACTTCATTCACTTTGCCTTTGTCAAAAATAGTTTCCAGTGAAAGGCTTAAATTAAATAACTCATTGGCCGGATGGGTAGCGAAGTGCATAAACCCTACTTCGGTAAAGAAAACCAGTACCGTCCCGATGTCTGCCGAATTTTTAAAGATTTTGTACCGATCGGAAATGCCTGTAATTCCTGCGGAGTTCAGTTTGCTTTCCGTCTGGTCTGTAATTGTGGCCAGTTGTCCTTTGTATTGAAATCCCATCACTATGCCTGAGGAGGGAAATATTTTGTACTCGCTTTCCAATGCATTCTCAGCCACTACAAAATATTTGATGTAGGGTTTCAGTCGTTCCGTCGGAAAATGTTTGTCAAATTTCATTTCGGCTGAAATGGCATATTTACCTGATAACTAATTGATCGCAGTGGGCTCTTACCCCGAATTTAATACAATTGTTATCCCTTGTTGCTAGATCTTCGGTTTGATCCACTCCCGGATCGCCAGCCGGATGCCAAGGTGATGGGTGGAGCCAGCCAGGTGATAGGTGCTGAACCCATAATCAAACTGGATCTTCTTCACTTTAAAACCGATGCCGCCCGAAAATCCGGCCAGACTCCTGAACTGATCCACCGATAGTTCTTTCCTCCGCAGGTGGTTATACCCAAAACGAATCTGGAGGTTTTCCTGCTTACCCAGCAGGATCTCCCCGGAGAAGATCACATGACGAAAGAGGTTATCGACCACTTTGGAAAAAGCGCTAGGTCCCGGTATCGGCTCGCCGAACAGATCCACATCCTGATCGGAATTGGGGTCTTCATAAAGCAGGTTCCAGCGATGCAGATGGTGGACGACGGTAGAAAAGCGGAAAGGCACGTGTGCCAGCCGCCGGCTAACGCCAAATTGCAGATCAAAAGGCACCGGTTCGTATTGACCGGGCACAAAAGGTGTAAACTGGGTCCCCAAATTGCGGACCACCAAGCCCAGCTGGGTCAATCCGTCCAGGGAACGGCGGTGAAGTCCCAGATCCAGCACTGCTCCGGTACTGCTATAGCCTTCCAGGCTGCTGAAGATCCACTTCAAAGAAGCTCCTGCCCGCCACAGTGGATGGATGCTGCGCGCAAGCGATGCCTGAAAGGCAAAATCACCGGCAGAGAACGGCGTGGTAAAGTTGCCGAATTCGTCCGCACCATCGAAGGATCCGTACGACAGGTATTGCAGTCCGGTAGCCCAGTAATACGGGGAGTTTTTCCAACGCTGTCCGTAGCCTGCGTAGATCTGTTTGATGCCCGCAAAATGAAAGTCAATATTGGCACTGAGGTTGCCGGCTGCCAGAGAGTCCATCAGGGCCGGATTGATGGTAGCCTGGGCCGCATCCTCGGTAGCCAGTGCGATGGGAGCACCACCCAAAGCAGTCTGCATGGGACTGACGGCAAACCGGGTAAATTCATAAACGAAGCGACTGTCCACCTGGGCTGTAAGGGTAGTCGTTAAAACGAGCAAATAAAGGATGAGACGCAGATCAGTTGCTTTCCGCTTGCCAGGTCGTATGGCAAACTCCATCCGAACATTCCATTTTCTTGACGAGGGTGCCTTGTTCATCATAGAGCTTTAGTTCGCCGTCTTCTTTCGGACCATTAAGGTAGGAACCTTCTGCTTTGATGTTGCCATTTTCATAGTATTCTTTGAAAGGGCCGTTCTCTTTATTCCCGGAGAAGGCCACCTCTTCCATCAGTTGACCTCCCTGATAATAACGTTTCCAAACGCCGGACATGGCTCCTTCCTGATAATTCCCCTCCATCTCGATGCGGCCGTTGGGATAATAGGTCTTATAGTCACCGGCAAAATTCCCGTGATTGTAATGCTCTTCGATCACGACCTGCCCTGTCGTATCGTATAATTTGCGAACTCCGTGCAATACATCATCGAGATAGACCGACTCCTCCATGATCTTCCCGCTGGCATCGTACTTTATGTAGGTGCCTTCTTTAAGACCGGATTCGGTATTCACGGTATATTTTTCCGTATAGTTATCAACCTGCTGCTCCACCTGGCGCAGCTTCTGACTACAAGCAAAAATGGTCACCCCGGTAAGGATGACCATATATGTATAAACTAATTTCCGATTCATATCAATAATACGTCGAGCGGTAGTCTTTTATTTTAGCATTCTTCCGCAATGATTCGATCAACCGTGAGGCGATGGCCGAACGCGGTTGCGCGCTGGCTTGTTGACGGAGGGCAGCAATATTTGGATCGGTAGCGTCTTCAATTTTGTCGGTCACTTTGATGACATAAACACCGTTCTCACCGATGATGGGTGAGGAGGTTGCATCCTTCGACAATTTGAAGGCTTCGGCAATCACTTTAGGTTCATTACCCAGACCAGGAACAAAACTGCTCACAAACGTCACATTTTGTGCTGAGTCCACCTCGGTACTGAACTGTCCTGCGATGGAAGCCAGATCGGTTCCGGTAATCTTACCGGCGATAACCTGTCCTTTCTTCTGATTACGTACCAATGGAGTTACATCTTCCCGCACACTTTCGATGCTGGCGACACCAGCCGGCTGGATGGCACTCAGCGCGACGATCAGGTATTTAGAGTTGTAGTAATTGACCGGATCCTGATAAATGTAAACATCCGGGGATACGGCATCCATTTCTGCATTCTTGCTGTATGCCCACTTGATGATATCACGAGCGGTCTGTCCGGTTCCGACTTCCAGCATATAAGCGTCATTTTCTTGCAAAAACCCGCTCTTCTCCACACTCAAAGCCGGATTTTCATCTGCTGCTTTCTGCATTTCGGCCAAAGTCCGGTTGCTGGAAACAAAATCGGCTGCCTGGTTGTAAATTTCATTCTGGGTGCCCTCGCTGGGGATGATCGGGCTGACAATGGTTCCGATCTTATAACCTTCTTTATTCTCAATGAATTTGTAATCCTCCACTTCGATCAAATGGATTCCAAACTGCGTAGCTACAATATTCAGTTCACCCTTTTTTGCCTGGTAAAAAATCATGTCGTTAAATGGCTTTACCATACGATTTAACGCGGCATAACCCAGTTCTCCACCCAAGGTGGCAGAACCCGGATCCTGGCTATCGGTGCGGGCCAGCGAGTCAAAAGATGCAACTCCAGTCTCAATCAGGGTCTTGATGCTATCGATGTATCGATAAGCTGCACTCATCTCTGCCTGACTGTTGGGACTGGCGGTACGCAGGATATGCCGTGATTTAACCGAGTCCGGAATGATCTTGGTATCCATCAGTTTGACGATCTCGTAGTTGTTACCGGAGATGTACGGTCCATAAACCTGCCCGGGGTGCAAGGTCACCAGCGTATCAGCGATTACCGGGTTAAGTTCTTCCCGGGTGTAGTAGACCGGATCGTACTGGCTGTAATTCTGATCCAAAAACAGGGTATCATTGGTTGACTCTGTAAAAGGTGTGACCAATTCCTGAATGTCTGCATAGATGGCAGCTGAGTCCTCTGAAGTTGGAATCACTTCGTATTTCACATAGCTTACCTGCCGGGTTTCTTCGTCCCGGGTATAGGTTTTCTTATGATCATCAATATAAGCTTTGATATCTGCATCCGTTACTTCCACTTCAGCATCTTCCACCTCATCAAAGGGAATCTGCACATACTCAAAGCTGATCTTTTCATTTTGATCTTTATGCCGCAATTCTGCCATCCAGGAAGGTGTAAAAATGGATTTGGTGATCAGCGTATTTAATTTGGTCTGCAGCTGCGATTTGATGATCTGTTCTTCCTGATATTTCCAATAGGTTGCCAGATTCGGTTGAGCTTGTCCTGACTCGATCACTTGTTTGATCTGATTCAGTTGCTCGCGGTCTATTTGACCTGTCTGCGGGTTTTGAAACTGCTGACGGATGATCGGGCTAAGATTGTTACCGTATTGCAAGTCTTCCAATTCCACATCGCCTACGCCCAACCCAAGGGCATCGGATTCGGTCTTTACGATGGATTTTTCCACGAAATAATTCCACAGGTATGAACGCTGATTGTAAATATCCGCGCCACTGTTGGAATAAAGGACCTGCTGGGTGTTGTTAAATTCGGTCAGGGTGATCTCTTCTCCATTCACTTTGCCTATTACCGGGGTAGCCCGGCCACCGCGCTGTGCAGAGTTAGTGATATCCATGATTAAGAACCCGCCCAGAGCTACCGCAATCGTAACAACCAGAATCCAGCTATGCTTTCGGATAGTCCCTATTAAAGCCATATAATTTTTTATTTACGTAATACCTACTGAAAAAACCCTGCAAAGGTACATGTTATCCTACAATATCAAAACTATATTTTCTTTTCCTGGATCATGCTATCGTTCCGGTTCATTTTCAAGGTAGGACTGCGCTATGGCATCAAGTTCTGCGTAAAAGGCCTCTCCGTAGACCCGGATGAGCGCCTCCTTTACAAACCGATACACCGGAACCTGCAGGGCAGCACCAAGGGCACAGGCGTCCTGACAAATATCCCAGCGATCGTATAGGAGCATCTCCATCCCGGTGAATGGGTCCTTCCGCACCCGGACTGGATACAAATGACAGGACTGAGGCTTACGAAAAGAAATTTCGCCCTGCTTCCAACAATGCTCGATGCCGCATTTGGCAATGCCATTATCATCCCTGATCAGGTAGACGCAGGCACCATCGGGCATCAGATTGGTGCCCCACTGCTGCATCCCCCGGTAATAGCGACTGCCTCCCTCTGCAGCTAGCAATGCACGGTGTCTTTCCGGGAGATAGGGAGAGACCACGGGATTGAGTTGTTCCAACAATTCCACCTCTTCTTTATTCAGTGGCGCTCCATAAGATCCTTCCCAACAGCAGGCGCCCTTGCATTTATCCAAATGACAGACGAATTGTTCCTTCAGAACATCCGGATGAATCAATTTTCCCTGGACAACCAGCACGATCTCTATTTTTATCCAAAGATGAGGATTAAGCAGGACAGACACATCGCCGTTCAGTAATTGGTTTTTCCGTTTTGGCAAAAAGGTACGCTTGGGGTGGATGTAATTCCGTTATCTTTAAGTGGATGCCTCCAGGGGTATGTTTTTTCTTCCCAAGAACCGTTTTGCAGGTTAATATTGTTTTGCTAAAAAAGTACTGTGTCCGGATCACGCCTTTTCATTGTCCTCTGCTGCCTGTTATTACTGGCGGGAAATGCGACGATGCCTTCATCGGCACCGGAGGATTGTACCAATGGCATTGATGATGATGGTGACGGCCTCATCGATCTCAACGATCCGGATTGTGTGTGCAAGATCATCAAGCCGGTATCCCTGATTCCAAATCCTTCTTTTGAGGAGAGGACCTGCTGCCCAACCAACCGGGGACAGCTGGATTGTGCCGTCACGTGGATTCAAGCTTCGGAAGCTACCACCGATTATCTGAACACCTGCGGATGGTTTGGTTGGCCCAACATTCCTGTACCACAACCCTTACCGGATGGTGAAGCCTGCATCGGATTCCGCAATGGACGGTTTCAAAACAACATCGAACCAAACTGGAAGGAATACACCGGTGCTTGTCTCCTATCTCCGTTGCGCGCCGGCACTTCCTACACCTTTCGCTTTTATATCGGCTTCTCCACATCTCAGATTTCACCGCCCACTTCCGTAGTTTTTTACGGCTCGACCGATTGTCAATATTTACCCTTTGGCTTGGGAGATCCCGGTCACGGCTGCCCGCTGAATGGTCCGGGCTGGAAAGAACTGGGGTCCGTTTACCTGAGTGGCAGCAACAACTGGGTCCGCACGCAAATTACCATCGTGCCCCGCGAGGACATTTATGCCGTTGCGATCGGGCCGGACTGTTCCCCGGTCAGTGCTTCCAATGACATTTACTATTTTTTTGATAACCTGGTCCTTGCCGACTCCAAATCCTTTGAATTCCAGATCACTTCCGATCAACATCCTTGCTCACCGGATTTCCGGTTGAATCTGCCTGCCTACGATTCCCTGGACTACCAATGGTATAAAAACGGTGTGGCCATCGTTGGCGAGACCGGAGCGCAGCTCTCCCATATGTATGGCGATGGCTCATACCAGGCACGCATCACCTCACCGGACGAATGCCGGGTGACACAGGCATATGCCTATCTCAAGCCTCATTTTGTTGCCGTGGACCGGAAACAGATTTGTATCGGCGAGCAATACCAGTTCAAAGACCGACTGCTATCAGCCTCCGGAGATTACCGGGATACTTTTTATACCCGGCAAGGTTGCGACTCCGTCGTGAGCCTGCATCTGAATGTCATTGAATATCCGGTTGATTCCAATCGGGTACGCATTTTTGATGGGGAAACCTTTGAACTGGGGCATCATCGCATCAAGGAACCAATCCAGTCACTCTTCCGGCTTACCTCATCGGAAGGATGTGACAGTCTGGTTTATCTGGATTTATCCTTATACCATGTTTATATCCCCAATGTATTTTCACCCAATGGCGACGGGCAAAATGATGTCTTCACGATATCGGGCAATGAAGATCTGGTTGAACTCGTCGATTTTAAAATTTACAACCGGTGGGGGAATATCATCTTTGATCAGCAACACATCGATCCGCAGGAGGGAATTGGAGGATGGGACGGCACCTATCGCGGCGAGCCCCTGTCCCCCGGCGTCTACACCTATCAGGTGGTCCTTCAAATGAATGATGGTCAGTTTCGTAAACGAACAGGAGCAATAAACCTGATCCGGTAGGAAGTGATTCAGGGTCACTTATTCTCTTGTGACAGTCATCACGGAATTTTAATAAAATAAACCCAATAATTAGCTGGTTTTAGCCGTCCGGACAGAAATAGAGATGGCGACAAGGACAGTCACCGAATAATTGATAAGGATCAAATCATTTATTGTGCAATATTGTAACTTTAGCCGCCCTACGATGTTAGGAAAACGAAAGCCCCTAAGACACAAGCGGTCATTCTGCTTGCATCCCCGAGGCCAGTAATATGAACACATTTAATATTCAACATAAATTGTAACAAAACACATGGACATACTGAAGCAAAGGTTTCAAGAAGTTGCAACCACAGTAGGACAGGAAGTGAAAGAATTCCTGAAATTGAATGGGGACCGGAAGATCGACGAAGTCGTAGTCAGTCAGGTCTTTGGTGGCATGCGCGGGATCAAATCAATGTTATGGGAGACCTCTCAACTGGATCCCGAGGAAGGCATCCGTTTCCGCGGATACAGCATTCCTCAACTCCGTGAATTATTACCCAAATGGAAAGGGGGCAAAGAGCCACTCCCCGAAGGGCTGTTCTGGTTGATGCTGACTGGTGATATCCCAACGCAGGAGCAAGTGGAGTGGCTGACCGCTGAGTGGCGCAGACGGGAAAAATTACCGGAGCAGACCATCAATGTTCTGGAAGCCCTCAGTCCGGACACCCACCCGATGACCCAGTTTGTCGTGGGCATCATGTCCATGCAGCCCGATTCGCTTTTTGCCGCACAATATGCAGAAGGCATGGGCAAATCCGACTACTGGTCCTACACCTATGAGGATGCAATGAATCTTATCGCCCGCCTGCCGCTGCTTGCAGCCTACATTTACCGGCGTTCATTTGGACAGGGAAAACACATCCCTGCCGACCCTAATCTGGACTGGTCCGGGAATTATGCCCATATGCTCGGCTACGATCAGCCCGACTTCAAGAGTTACATGCGGCTCTATCTGACCATTCATGCCGACCACGAAGGAGGCAATGCATCTGCACATACCGTTCACCTGGTCGGATCGACTCTGAGCGACCCTTACCTCAGCTTTGCTGGCGGGATGAATGCGCTGGCCGGCCCGCTGCATGGACTGGCTAATCAGGAGGTGATCAAATGGATCTTTGGCATGATCGATGAGATCGGAACCATGGAACCTACCGAGGCCCAGATCGCAGCATATATCCACGAAACCCTGGAATCCGGCAAAGTGATCCCGGGTTACGGTCATGCCGTACTGCGTCAGCCGGATCCGCGATTCGTAGCACAGAAAGTTTTTGCAGAAGAATACCTGCATGATTCTGCCATCGTCAAAATTGTCTGGCAATTATTCGACATCGTTCCCGGCATCCTGCAGGAGCTGGGTAAAGTGAAAAATCCATGGCCGAATGTGGATGCCCATTCCGGAGCCATCCTGGTTCAATACGGCCTGAAGGATTACAATTATTATACGGTGATGTTCGGTGTTTCCCGTGCACTGGGAGTGCTTGCCTCACAATGTTGGTCACGCGCACTTAGTCTGCCTTTGGAAAGACCAAAATCATTATCTTTCGCGTCGATTAAAAAAATGATTCAATAAAATCAGGGTAAATAATGAATACGCCAGAGAATCTGAAATACACGAAAGAACACGAATGGATCCGCGTTGAAGGAAATACAGCCTACATTGGTATCACCGATTTTGCACAAGGTGAACTGGGTGAGTTGGTGTATGTAGAAGTAGAAACGGTGGGTGAAACCATTGAACAGGATGAGGTATTCGGCACGGTGGAAGCCGTTAAGACGACTTCTGACCTTTTTATGCCGGTCAGCGGCAAGATCGTGGCCTTCAACCCTGCACTGGATGAAAACGAAGGAGATAATCCGGGACTCATCAATGAGGACCCCTACGGAGAGGGTTGGATCATCAAAATCGAAATGACCGATTCTTCGCAGCTGGGAACGCTGCTGGATGCTGCTGCTTATCAGGAGCTGATTGCTTAAAATTTTCCGGGACACACACCAAAAACATTACCGGTTTGCATCTATCATCCAAAGGGTACAAATGGTTGACCTGGATTTGGATCGTATTCATTACGGTGCTTTCCCTTTTACCAGGCTCCATGACTCCGGGCATGGGTATTCCATTTGCAGATAAGCTGGGACATTTTGGTTTTTACAGCATTTTTTCCCTGCTTGCCCTGCATGGGTACCGGGATAAAATTCCGGTAGTGCTTATCTTGACAGGCATCATTGCCTACAGCATTTGCATCGAAGGTTTGCAACGCTGGTTATCTGTAGGAAGGCATTTTGAGTTTCTGGATATTCTTGCTAATATTATTGGCTCATTTGCAGGATATTTTGTTTTTTTGATTTTAAACCATAAAAAACGGAGTTAAACATGGGAGATTTTTCAATTACGGGTAATATACTACTGGTAGCCGTTATCGGCATCATGGTAGTTATTCTTGCCCTCATCTTCCTTTTCCGTATCAATCTCGCACGCAAGTCAGAAAGTGGCTTTGCAGAAAAGTATGCTGGCAAGAAGTGGGCTTCACCACTGATGGCCCGGGCGAAATACCCCGATGTGAACATTTTTAAGTGGTCACCTACTTTCTTGTGGGCCGGGATTGTAACCTCCTTGTTACTGACGTTGCTTGCGTTTAACTGGACCAGATTTGAAGACAAGATCAAATACGATCTCTCCGATCTGGACATTGAGGAGGAGTTGGAAGTGCAGCCGCCGCAAACGGCTGAACCGCCACCGCCGCCGCCACCGCCACCGCCGCCAGTAATCGAAGAGGTTCCGGAAGAAGTAATAGAAGAAGATGAGTCGGTTACTTTCGAGGACCAGTCCATCGATGAAGAGACGGTGATCGAGGAGAAACCACCAGAAATTAAAGAAGAAGCACCGCCACCGCCACCGCCGCCGCCACCACCACCAAAACCAAAGGTGGAGGAGATCTTCAAAGTGGTAGAAGAAAATCCACGTTTCCCCGGTTGTGAAGACGTTGCCGGAGGGAAAGAAGAAAAGGAAAAGTGTGCGAAAGAGAAATTGCTTGAATTCATCTATAAGAACATCAAGTATCCGGCGATCGCCCGTGAAAACGGAATCCAGGGTATGTGCGTCGTACGTTTCGTCGTTGAGAAAAACGGAACGATCACCGACGTCGAACTGGTCCGCGATATCGGAGCCGGATGTGGTGAGGAAGCAGTCCGCGTGGTAGGCCTTATGAATGAAATGGGTGAACGTTGGTCACCCGGTAAACAAAGAGGCCAGCCTGTACGGGTACAGTATAACTTGCCAGTTCGTTTCAAACTCGAGAATTGATTTTCTCCAGAAGTCGATAAATACTAAAAGGGCAGCCGCAATCCGGTTGCCCTTTTTTATTGTTCCGGCTCCGGAAGCATTTACAACTTTTCCCGGTGACCTTTCGTTGTACTGAATATCTTCCTTTATCTTGATCGCTAGCAAAGTATATCCTATGAAGCGTTATTTTCCATTACTGCTCCTGATGTTACTCGCGCCGGTGGCCTGGAGCCAGCAAAACAGCAATAACGCCAACAATGCCAACAACGCCAATGTCCGTCTGGCCAATCAATACTACATCAATGGCGAATACGAAAAGGCCTCCATCCTGTACGATAAACTGTATACACAAAACAACCGGCAGGAATATTACCTCTCCAAATACGTGGACTGTCTTCTGGCTCTGGAAGAATACGACAAGGCGGAGGAGTCCATCCAGTCTCATCTGGCCAGGTACCCGGAATCCTCTACCCTGTATGTGACCTACGGTAAACTGCTCGAACGGCAGGGACGACAGAATGAAGCAGAAACCCAGTACCAGCAGGCGATCGAACACCTCCCCGCCGACCGGTTTCAGGTCATCCAGCTCGCCAATTTATTTATGGCCCAGGCCAACTACGACCTGGCTGAGAAGACCTATGAAAAAGGCCTGAAGATCCTGAAAGACAAAGCTGACTTTTCCTACTACATGGCCGAGATGTACCGCAGGAAAGGCGATCAGCCCAAGATGATCCATTATTATCTGGAAAGCCTGGACGAAGTACCGGCCCGGCTTCAGCAAACGAAATCACTCTTTCAGCGCTTCCTTTATGATGACGACCTGGCAGAATTACAACGCCAGCTTTATGAGCGCCTGCAATCCAATCCGGATGCCCTCCAGTACAACGACCTGCTGAGCTGGGTATTTGTCCAGCAAAAAGCTTACGACCGCGCTTTGCGGCAGGAAATGGCTCTTGACCGACGGCTGGGTGAAAATGGCATGCGCGTTTTTAATCTCGGTGAAATTGCCTTGAATGCCCACGATTTTCCAACCGCGATCAATGCCTATAAGTATATCCTCACTGATAAAGGCCCTACCTGTCCGTTTTACATGGAATCCAAACGAAAATCCCTGATCGCAAAACGTGAGGAGCTGGCTGAAGGAGGAACCTTCAATCCCGAAGAACTGAAAGAACTGGAGACAGACTTCGAAACATTTATTCAGGAGGTCGGCACCAATGCCCAGACAGCGCTTATCGTAATGGACCTTGCCAAACTGGAAGCATTCTACCTGAAAGATCTTAAAAAAGCGGTTGCCATCCTGGAAGACCTCAAGTCAACACCCGGGATCAATGACTTTTTGCTTGCTCAGATCAAACTGCAATTAGCCGATTATTATTTAATGGACGGAAACATCTGGGATGCTACCCTGCTGTACTCCCAGGTAGATAAAGCCTATAAAGAAGAAGAGATCGGTGAAGAGGCACGATACAAAAATGCCCGCTTGTCTTACTTTGCCGGTGACTTCGAATGGGCACAGAAACAATTTGATATCCTCAAGGCCTCAACTTCCAAATTGATTGCCAATGATGCCCTGGATCTCTCCATCTTCATTATGGACAACCTGGGTCTGGATACCACCGCCCGTCCACTGAAAATGTATGCCGATGCAGAACTCCTGGCATTTCAAAACCGCGATCAGGAGGCCCAGGCAAAACTGGATTCCATCCAGCAGCAATATCCAGACCACGGACTGGATGATGATGTCCTCTACCTCAAGGCCGGCCTCGCCGAAAAGGACCGTAATTATCAACTGGCGGCCAACCTGTACGAAGAAATTGTCACCCAGCATGCCGATGAGATCCGGGCTGACAACGCCCTCTTCAAGCTGGCTTCTCTCTACGAATACCAATTGGTTGATCTGGAAAAGGCAAAATCTCTGTATGAGAAATTATTTATCGAGTTTTCAAACAGTACCTTTGCGGTTGACGCACGTAAGCGTTACCGGATCTTGCGCGGTGACCAGGTGCAATAATTGAAGCCTAAGCCAAATTGCCATGAATTACCAACTGAATGAAGAGCAACTTGCTGTCCAGGAAGCTGCCCGGGAGTTCGCACAAAAAGAGTTGTTGCCGGGGGTGATCGATCGTGACCGCGAGATGCGCTATCCCACCAATGAAGTTGCCAAAATGGCTGAACTTGGTTTTCTGGGCATGATGGTATCCCCGGAATACGGAGGCGGCGGCATGGACACCTTGTCTTATGTCCTCGCCATGGAAGAGATTTCCAAAGTCGACAGCAGCTGTTCAGTTATCATGTCGGTTAATAATTCACTGGTCTGCCACGGTATCGAGAAAAATTGTACCGAAGCACAGAAAAAAAAGTATCTGCCCCGCCTGGCATCCGGAGAATGGATCGGATCATTTTGTCTTTCTGAGCCGGGATCCGGAAGTGATGCGACCCGGCAAGCCACCCAGGCTCTGCGCGACGGTGATCATTACCTGCTGAATGGCACCAAAAACTGGATCACCAACGGAGGGACCTCGAAACTTCACATCGTCATAGCCCAGTCCGATCCCGACAAAGGGCATCATGGCATCAATGCCTTTCTCGTCGAAACATCCTGGCCCGGTGTAACGGTCGGTGCCAAAGAAGATAAATTAGGTATCCGGGCGTCTGACACACATACGATCATGTATTCGGATGTACGGGTGCCGGTCCAGAACCGGATCGGAGAGGACGGGTCAGGGTTCGCATTTGCCATGAAGATTCTGGATGGAGGCCGTATTGGCATAGCGTCCCAGGCACTGGGGATCGCCGCCGGCGCTTACGAACTGGCGCTCAAGTATGCCCAGGAACGTGAGGCCTTCGGTAAACCCATAGCCCATCACCAGGCTATCGCATTTAAATTAGCCAATATGGCCACGGAAATAGATGCAGCACGACTTCTCGTTTACCGGGCAGCCCAGCTGAAAGATAAAGGCCAGGATTACAGCATGGCGGCCAGTATGGCCAAGTTATTTGCCAGTGATGTGGCCATGCGACATACAGTAGAAGCTGTGCAGATCCACGGAGGATATGGTTATGTAAAAGAATACCATGTCGAACGGCTAATGCGTGACGCCAAGATCACCCAGATCTATGAAGGCACATCGGAGATCCAGCGGCTGGTCATCGCCAGGCATCTGTTAAAGGGTCAGTTGTATCCGCCGGTATTTTTTTAAATTGTACAGATCACCGCTCATCGCATAAAAAGAACACATCGTGTATTCCCGGAGTCTTTCATTCGCCATCCGTCTGTACCACAATAAACGACATACATTGTGAAGGGTACGGTGAAGCTTTTTCAGTTCGCCGGCATCCCGGTTTTGATGCATTGGTCTTTCGGACTGATCCTGGTCCTGGTCCTGCTTGAAGCCCGGCGTAATGACCTTACTACCTCAGGCACACTTTGGCTATTACTCCTGTTCCTCATCCTTTTCTCCTGTGTGGTGCTGCACGAATTCGGTCACGCACTTACGGCCCGCCGGTACCACATCGACACCCGGGATATCATCCTGTCGCCCATCGGGGGAATCGCCAGGCTGGAGCGAATACCGGATAAAGCCTGGCAGGAGCGCTGGATAGCCCTGGCCGGGCCGGCTGTCAATGTGGTGATTGCCGCACTGCTCTACCTGGTATTACAGCTTTTGCATCTGCCGACTCTGATGCAAACCGATTCCGATACCATGGTGCTCAACCGCTACAGCATACTGCCATATGTCATGACCATGAATATTTTCCTGGCCATATTCAATTTGTTACCGGCATTCCCGATGGATGGCGGCAGGGTCCTGCGTTCCTTGCTGGCCTTGTTCATGCGTCGCTGGAAAGCGACATTTGTGGCTTCCTGGATTGGCAGACTCTTCGCGTTAACTTTTGTGGGGGTCGGGCTGTACTGGGGTGAGTGGGTGCTGGTCTTTATCGGAGTGTTCATATTTATCAATGCCGGATTGGAGTATCGTTCTACCCGTATCGAAGAAATGCTTCGCGGGCAGACCATCGGAGACAGGATGGTACCGGAAGTAGTCACCATTGATCACGATGCCACTTATGGTTCGATAACATCATTGGTGGATCAGCATCCGGTATTGTATATCAAAGACCGTCTGGGAACGATCACCCACTACCTGATATCCGATAGTCTACATGGGAAAGACCTGGCGGAAAACACTCCTGTTGAAGCGCTAGCAATACCCGTGAGTCAATTACTTAACCCGGCATTGCACCTGGAGGCCGCATACCAGGTCATGCAACGTTATCGTTTACCGGCTTTACCGGTGGCAGAAGAAGGACAGATCACCGGAAGTTTATTGTGGAAAGATATGGAGCTCATGATGCGGAAAGCATCCCTGTTACGGTGGAGAGCATAAAAAAACCCTGTATTCAGGAAGTAAATCCAAAATACAGGGTAAGTATGTTCAGACCGGAAAAGTCTTAGGATTGCTTCTCCTGGGTCTTTTCTTCGATCTTTTTGGCATCTGCTTCGCGCATTCCCTCACGAATCTCATTTTCGATCGTACTACGGGCATTGTTGAACTCGCGTATACCTTTGCCTAAACCTTTCATGAGTTCAGGAATTTTCTTGCCGCCGAAGAGCAGTAGTACAACGAATACCACAACGACAAGTTCCCAACCACCGGGCAGGAATGCAAAAACACTAAGAGTTATCATGATTTAACTGTTTGACTAACAAATGTAAGATAATTAATAGCTTCTGTAAAGACGCGATATTGGAAAAAGGTCAACGTTCTAAGGTAAAATTATTTTTTCAAACCAATTTCCCGCAATCGTTCGTCCAGATATTCACCGGCCGTAATGGGTTCATAGGCCAGTGGATGTTCTTTGTTCACACACTGTTCCAGACAGGTCAGATCCATGCTGCTGCGAGGATGCAGGAAGAATGGGATCGACAGCCGGGGCTGGTGCCACTGTTCCCGGGGCGGATTGACGACCCGGTGGGTGGTGGACCTGAGCACATTATTGGTCATTCGCTGGAGCATATCCCCGACATTCACGACGATCTCGTTTTCCTCCGGCACGATAGCCAACCATTCACCCTGTTTGTTCAGGAGCTCCAATCCACCGGCCGATGCTCCGACCAATAAAGTGATCAGGTTAATATCTTCATGTTGTTCAGCGCGGATCGCGGTTTTGGGTTCTTCCGTGATTGGCGGATAATGGATGGCCCTAAGGATGCTGTTGCCATTTTTGATCTTATCTCTGAAGTAATCGACGCCAAGATCCAGGTATTCCGCAATAGCCTGTAAAAGCCATGCACCGGACGTTTCAAATGCACGGTACAACTGATCTCCGGTAGCGGTGAACACCGGTGTCTCCCTGACGTATACATTGTCCGGGTATTCATTTTTAATCGGATCACCATCAACAACGACCTGACCGATCTGGTAAAACTCTTTCAGGTCAGCTACCTGGGATTGCTTGGCATGTTCCTTTCCGAATGAGGTGTATCCCCGCTGACCAGCCAGCCCGGGAACCTCATATTGGCGCTTGGTAGCTACCGGTAATGCAAAGAAGCGCTTGGCTTCGCTATAAAATGTATCCACCAGTTCGGCTGGCACGCCGTGATTGACAATACCTACAAAGCCAACCTGGGAAAACGCGTCACCCAGTTTGTTAATGAAAGCATTCCGGTCAGCAGCGTTTCCTTTCTTATACTGGTCCAGATCGACCAGAGGTATCGTACGGCTCATTGATTCTAGATTTAACAATAAATGTAATTATCCCTTTTTATTCCACCAATTGTCCATAACTGGGTCATTGCCGGATAGGTTTGTACCTGGATTCATTTAAAAGCTTTCGCGCATCGTTCTCTGCCAGTAATTGGGTCAAATTGACTTCCGGGTGCTGCCTCATATACGATTGAATGATCCGGTAACCAATATAGTTCCCGGTCTGACCCGGAGACGCCTCTGGCATACCTGCCGAGGTAGGCCCGGGAAACACATATTTGTTGAATTTTCGCATCTCATTGGAATAGAGGAGATTCTGATCGATGAAGAAAGACCAGATCTCCAGCTCATTGGCAAGACACCATTCTGTCTGTGGTCCCGTGAACTCAAATAAGATGCTATCCGGAATAGCCGGCATAAGTTTATGCAGCAGATACAGCTTTTTACCGTTGTGGATGACGTAGTCGAGCATCTGACCCTGGGCAGGAACTGCACCTACCCAGTCGTCGATCCAGGATTCCATGGTCTTGC
The DNA here is from genome assembly GCA_020636135.1 of Lewinellaceae bacterium. Classification (NCBI taxonomy): domain Bacteria; kingdom Pseudomonadati; phylum Bacteroidota; class Saprospiria; order Saprospirales; family Lewinellaceae; species Lewinellaceae bacterium. The sequence goes on along the minus strand of JACJYK010000002.1, from coordinate 29,556 downwards.
GGACCAGGTGGGCCCGGGTAAAGGTCCGAGCCAGATATTCGGAAAAAATGGGGTTGGAAGGATCCAGCGCCTTGTAATCGACCTCCGGATAGAGGAAGAAGTCCAGGCCTATCCCCAGGGCATCCTTGCCCTGTTCATCGGAAAATAGAAAATTGGCAATGGTGTACTCTGACATACACGTATAGAGATCCGGAGTATTTTTTTCCGGGAAATAGTACCTGGCGTACTGGAATGCCTGATGAAATTCCTGTTCCACCGTTGACAAATCTGCATACGCACTGTCCACAATATGTATGAGATGGCGTATACCGCTGTCCTGCCGCATTTCCAGCAGGGTTTGCACGGTCTCTTCATCACTGGCTTTATCCAGGCCTAATATCCGTCTCAGGTAGATCGTGGTAAAGACCGGATGTTTGACATTCCAGGCCTGAAGGGTGTCCCGGATCGCCGAAGTATCCGAATCAAACAGGCTCTGATCAAGGCGGTAGGTATGGTAGTCGACTTCAATCCGGGAGACATCCGGAATGGATTCTTCAATGGACTGGTGACATTGCCAGAACATAATAGATATCAGTATTATCGATACCGATTTGAACAAATATCGCATCTTGTAACGTTTTATGTATGAACCTGAAGTCAGGTTGCGCAATATTAATATCAAATAATGTGCATTTATTATGCGAACCAAAGGATACCTCGTTGTTTTTTTTCTGTTGCCTGCCCTTATTGCATCTGCCCAGATGCAGGATTTTCGGATGGGCATCCAAATGAGTCCTAACTTTTCCTGGCTATCTTCATCAGACCGGCTGATCAGCCCTAATGGTGCCAATTTAGGCATTCAGCTGGGCCTGCAGAGCGAAATGTATTTTACCGATCAGATCGGTATTGGCATCGGTGCCGCCATTTCATTCAACCAGGGTGGGAGACTGTACCATGAGATCGGGGGAAACCTGCTTCCCAATTCCGAATTGACCAATAAAGCCTACAATACGGGTGTCAAGCCCCTTCCCGACGGTACCAACATCCGGTACAAACTACAAGCCATTCACCTGCCTGTAGGCCTGAAACTACGGACGGCTGAATATGGTTATCTACGCTATTTCCTGGAAGCACCTATCATCGACCCGATGATCATCTCCAAATCGCATGGGTCCATTTCCGGCGTAAATGTAGACCTGGAAGGAGAGAACATCCGCAAAGATGTCACCAAACTGCAGCCCAGCATTGGTATCGGTTTGGGTGCCGAATACAGCATCAGCGTGCACAACGCCCTGATCTTTGGCTTGTATTTTCATAAATCCATCCTGGACCTGACTAAAAACGGCAGAAAAGCCATCCTCGTCAGTGACAACGGTACTGCTTCAACTGCAGATGATGTGTACCGCCAGGAGACGGAAGATGCAAAGATCCGCATGAACCGGTTGCAATTCCGGCTGGGGATCCTGTTCTAATCTCCTTAACTATTGTGCCCGGAGGCTGGCTTCATTCATAGAAATGACCCATCTTTGCAGCGAATTTCCAAAAACAGACGTGATATGGAGGGCATTTCGTCCGAATGGATCAACGGGTTTATTGATGCCGCACTGAAAGAAGATGTAGGTTCAGGTGATCACACTTCCCTGGCCTGCATTGGTAAAAACGCCAGAGCAAAAGCTTCATTGCTGGTGAAAGATGTAGGAGTGCTGGCTGGTGTGGATCTCGCCGCCAGGATCATGGATCGCGTGGATCCTGATCACACCTTTACGAAACTGCTTGAAGATGGTACGGATGTAACTATCGGAAACATAGCTTTCACCATTGAAGCTAAAGCCCAATCCTTACTGAAAGCAGAACGGCTCATCCTGAATACTATGCAACGGATGTCCGGCATCGCTACCATGTCCGAACGATTCGCGGCGGAGGTAGAAGGCTTACCTGTCATCATCCTGGATACCCGGAAGACAACTCCATTATTACGTCCCCTGGAAAAATGGGCGGTTCGTATCGGCGGTTGCTCCAACTACCGAGATGGCCTTTACGATTGGATCATGATCAAGGACAACCACATCACAGCCTGCGGGTCCATTTCTTCAGCCATTGATCGTGTACATGCTTACCTTAAAGAACATCAGCTGGAGCTGGGGATTACGGTTGAGGTGAAAAACTTACTGGAGTTGTATGAAGTCCTGCAGCATGGCGGTGTTACACGCATAATGCTGGATAATTTTGAATTGCCTATCCTGAGGGAAGCAGTGGCCATTGTGGACCACCGATACGAAACCGAAGCATCGGGTGGCGTAAACCTGCATACCGTGCGCAAGATCGCTGAGACCGGCGTGGATTATGTGTCCGTCGGTGCTTTGACCCATTCTGCCGGTGTACTGGACTTAAGTCTGAAGATTCTGGAATAAGCGGGTTGTCTGGCGGTTATCCTCTCACCACCACCAGAGCCAGGCAGAAGAACAGAACGATAAGCAACAAGATCCGGACATCTATCTGAATCTTCCTGCTTTCATTCAATCGATCTGGTATCTGTTCCAATCCTGACATGCTTAGAAAGCATACAAAAAAGGTGCCAGGCAGATTGTCCTGGTAAAAAAAATGAACCTGAAAGGGCTTTTCACTGAGATAGTATGTAATAAAGGCCAGAATTCTGCTAAAAGCGTGATTTGATCTCCTTTAAGATCCGGTACACAGTTAATGGGCCCTGATAAATAAACCCGGTATAGATCTGGATCAGATCACAGCCGCTGTTCAGCCGTTCCTGAGCATCCCGGCCAGTCTCAATACCTCCCACTCCAATGACCGTTAAGCTCCCGGCAGCCTGGTGTACTATCCTGGCGGCAACCTCCTGAGCCCGTTTCTTTACCGGGGACCCGCTGAGACCTCCAGCTCCCAATGCCGCTACCTGATCCGCAGGCGTTTTCAAACCTTCCCGGCTGACGGTGGTATTCGTGGCAATGATCCCGGCCAGCCCGCATTCCTGAACGATCCGGACAACATCTTCCAGTTGTTCATCACCCATATCCGGGGCAATTTTCAACAGGACCGGCTTGGGATTAGGTTTGGATGCATTGGCAGCCTGTAACTGACTAAGCAGGCTAAACAGCGGTTCGCGGTCCTGCAGTTCCCGCAAGCCCGGGGTATTGGGAGAGCTTACATTGACTACAAAATAATGAACGTAAGGATACAGTTTTTCAAAACAGGACAGATAATCCTGTGCAGCCCCGGCATTGGGTGTGTCCTTATTTTTTCCAATGTTTCCTCCGATGATCAGGGGACCGTGATACTGTCTGAGCCGCTCCACCATGGCATCTACACCGGAATTATTAAATCCCATCCGGTTGACCAGGGCATGATCTTTGGGAAGACGGAAAAGTCGCGGCCGTTCATTACCAGGTTGAGGCCTTGGTGTCACCGTTCCTACCTCCACATAACCAAATCCAAGGTAATACAGCAGATCCAGATAGCGGGCGTCCTTGTCGAATCCGGCCGCCAGCCCTACCGGATTTGGAAAATCAATGCCCATGACAGTCACGGGCAATGCACATTGTTCCCGTCGACTTTTAAGCAAGGCTTTGACCCCGGGAATATACAGGAACCATTTAAGGAGACGCATGGCCATGGTATGGGCCCGCTCCGCCGGAAAACAGAAAAAAATAGGCTTGATCAGTTGTTGATACATATAAATCGCATTACCAATCGAAGCGCTAAAATAACGGATATCGGATAGGATCTGAAAAAGTAGGTGATCATTACCTGGCCAGGACGTTAACCTGCCTTACGGATCAAATCCTTAAAGACTTCATACTGCTGTTTCATCGCCTGCACTTTGTCTGCCGGGTCAGTGCGGCATTCCAGCAATATCCACCCCTTATACCTCGATGAGGTCAGCAACCCGATCAGTTCTTGGTAGGGATATGGTCCGATATTCAATTCCCGTACATGTACCGTGGAGCCAAAGCGATCCCGGACCAGATTAAAATTAGCCTCCAGGCCATCACCCCAGAGATCCTGGTCGTTGCAGTTCCAGCACACCCTGACATTGGGGTGATCGGCTACATCCAGTATGGCCTTCAATACCGGCAATTCCTGGGTGACCTCACCGTGCACCTCAACGCGGATCTCCTGTCCGTAATCCAAGGCATACCTGGCAACTTCATTCAGGGAGTTGCCAATTTGTTCTATGGTTTTGACTACCGGAACCTCTTTGGGTATGGCATTGGGTTTGACTTTTACACCGGAGCCTCCAACAGCGTGGCTCAACCGGATAAATTCCTTGGTTCGATCGATCGATGCCTTTAATTTAGCTGGATCCGGATGGTGGTAGTCCTGATTGGTACCGAGTCCGACCAGCGTAACCGGGCTGTCAGCAAATCGTTTCCGCACTTCCTGCTGTTGAGCCGTGGATATACCCGGATCAACTCCATGAGCATGCTCGGTACGCAGTTCAACACCCAGAATATTGGTTTCCGTACAGTTCCTGATAATGGTAGGCACATCCCAGTCCTTTCCCCACAGGTAAGTCACCAGCCCTAGCCGCATGGAATCCCGCATGGGAAATAAAGATGCCATTCCTGGATGGAGCATCAATGCACCCATTGATAGATCCCGGATAAATGTTCTTCGAGTGGTGTGTTCCATAGGTCAGCTTGATTCAGTTGGTAAAATCTTTGACAAGTTGTTCTATGTGCTGCGGTGTCATCTCACTACCATCCTGGACGACAATACGATACCTGAAAGTGGTCGATTCTCCCTTGTTTAATTTAAAATGCAGGGACTCTTTACCATTGGAGAAAATCGCCTGGCCCAACGGATTAGCAGCAAACAGCCCATATCCGCGTGCATGCCAATAGGTAGGATAACCTACGTTACCCGGATGGTCGATGATGGTGACCGATACCGGCATGGCATCCACCTTCCCGGACAACCGGACCCAGCGACCGCGAGTGCCCCAAACATTATCACCCGTCAGTCCTTCACTGCTCAGGTAATCGCCGTTAACTTTGGAATTATCCAATACTTTGACTTCAGTCACTTTGCCATGGGTGTCCGTAAAATGATCCGGTTTATCCGATGGTATTTCCAGCTCCCGGGCAACACGGATTCCTAAAACGCCTTCTTTATTATCTTCAAATGAAACTTCCTGCAACGCTTCAAGCGTGGTTATCCGGTCAATGATGTAAGCATCCCGGATTTGTAAGAACCGAAAGGTGGTGAATTCGTAAAGCAATGCCTGCCCATCATGGTCTTTCCAGGTACAATGCACCTTCAACAGTGGCCCTTCATCCTGGTCGGTCATTATCGAATAATCATCGTGAAAGATCTTTCCGTAATGTTTCAGTTCTTCCGGCGGTATTGCCGAAGAATTATTCCAGAAATCCAGTCCATTGACATCGCCGTAATTGAACCATAATCCCAGCTGGTGGGGATGATCAACGCGCTCACCAGGTCGCGGATCCAGGGGGTACCCCCGTGTTATGGTCTTCCCGTGCGGACTGATGATTGGATACAATACGGGTTTCTCCTGCTTTTGTGAATACCGGTAGATGGTAAAAATCTTGCCATCCATGAGGATCTCGATTGCAGAATCCTGCGGATGAGGTATTATATCGAATGGTTTCATCCCGGCCGGATTTTGAGCCCACAAAGTTCCGAAGGCAAGCGTACCGCACATAAGAATCAGCTGCCTAAGCCTGCTTCCGCTGAATACATTAGAAAAAAAATTCATGCTTTTAGTATTGAAAAACTTTACCTCCTGCCAGTACTTCCTGATTGACTTCATCAAAAGTTACATATTGCCCGGTCCTCAGGGCGGCAGTCGTCATAATGTTGGCAATGGAGTGATTGTAACCAGCCTCTACCGGAGCATTGGGAGTCTTCCTGCTGCGTACGCTATCCATCCAGTTACGCATGTGCGCTGTGGTCAGAGGATCTCCCCCGGTATTAGCTGATGTCACCACCCTGGCGTCCGAAGCAGATGACAGATCGTATTCCTCCAGTAAATTGGGTTGCATACCCATCTCACCGGCAAAATTTTTGGTAAGTCCCCCCGTAGGGGTCACTTTATTGGTATCGAGGTTCAATTCTCCCCCATTCGAGTAATAAATTTCTTTGGTGCCGCCTGCCGAGTTGGTAAAGCGGGATGAGTAGACCACCTGAAATCCCTTGCCGGGGTCATCCAATGGTCCGTAATCAAAAACAGCCGTCATGGTATCGAAATTCTTCCGGCCATCTTTCCAGAGATAGATCCCTCCATTGGCAGCGACGCTGCGGGGATGCGGGATTCCGGTGAACCAGTGGACCGTATCGATTTGATGGGACATCCATTGACCAGGAATACCAGAGGAGAAAGGCCAGAACAACCGGTATTCCAGGTATTTGCGCGGATCCCATGCCTCATAGGGGCGGTTCAGCAAATAGCGCTTCCAGTCGGTATCGTTTTCACGTATGCTGGCGGTCAGTTCAGGTAGTCGCCACCGCCCCGGCTGGTTGACATTCCAGGTCATTTCGACCATGACGATATCACCAAATTTGCCGGATTTGATGTAATCGTTGGCACGGTGGTAATTCGCTCCACTGCGGCGCTGTGAACCTATCTGCACAATGATGCCGGCTTCCCTGATGGCTTTTAGAGCCACCCGGGCATCCGCCATGGTCTCGGCGAAAGGCTTTTCAACGTAGGCATCTTTCCCGGCATGAGCCGCCTCCACGGCATGCAAAGCATGCTGGAAATCCGCCGTGGATATGATGACGGCGTCGATGCCGTTGGCTTCATACAGTGATTCGTTGTTTGGATGCAGGGTAATGTCATTTCCAAAGGTTTCCTTCAAAAAGGCAGCTCCTTCTTCCCGGCGTCGGTTCCAGATGTCCGACAGCGCAACGATCTCAAAATTGGTCTCCCGGTAATTATTTTGAAATGCCGGGATCAGGGCTCCTCGGCAGCGGTTTGAAAAACCAACAATTCCCACGCGAACCCGGTCATTGGCTCCAAGGATCCTTCGATAACTTTTTGCGGTAAGCGGGAGAGACAAGGAGGCAGCTCCCAGTGCCGTATCCCGAATGAATTGACGACGGGTTGGGTTTGCTTTTTTCATGACATTTAATTTTTTCAAGGCATCAAAGAAAATCTTGCGGGACTGATTGCCGCAGGATCCACTGTTTTAATACCTATAAAACTAATCGATATCCGTCAATTCCTGCAATCAGACGCACGATTCCAACTTCCTTTCCACCGGAATAATTGTTCCGGTTCAACCGTTATGGTCAATCCTAAGGGTAAATTTTTCTTGCAGAGTTTTGATCAGTGGGTTGGTTTCAACCATGAGATCGAATTTCTCTTTATTGGTCAGTATTTTTCGCTTCTGGTCCTGGTCTTCAGGTGCACGGTCCGGATCGATGTAAATTTCCATCTGCAACGAAGGCAAACCCACCCGGTCCCTAATGTACTGAACCAGGTCGTTTTCCTGTTGGAGTACCGTACGGGCAAACTGCGTTCCAACTCCGCATTTTATCACTTCCCTGTGCAATTCAAGGCCGACATTGAGCAGGACGCTCTTTAAAGATGGCGATTCTACTTCTCCGGCATACGCCTGCCATAATTTTTCGATATTCTCCTGATTAAGTGCGAGATGAACTTCTTTCTCATCTTCTTGTAAGCGGATTTGTTGCTCGATGTGTTCAAGACTCATCAATAGAGGAGTGTCCAGGTTATCGGTATCCTCAGCGCGTACAGGGGTAACCTTAGTCTGCTGGGTTGGAGTGTTCTTGTCAGAAGTTTTTGCAGGGGCTGATTTCCGGGGAGGTGCTTGCTCCAAAACTTCCCCGGGCAGGTCAAAAACTTCTTTTTTGACCGTCCCGTTTACGTCAGGATTTTTTTTTTCAGCGGACAGCTCTACGACTTCCTGCCGGTGTGCGTAGTTCATTTTCAGTAGAGCCAGTTCAACATGCAAACGCTTGTTGCGGGCTCTGGGAAATGCAATATCGGTTTCGTTGATGATCTGGAGTGCGCTCAATAAAAACCGCAATGGAGCCTGATTAGCCTGATTGGCATACCGGGATTTAAGTTGATCGCTTGCCTCCAGTAGCGGCACGGTCTTTTGTTGTTTGCAGACCAGCAGCTGACGAAGATGTTCACCCAGTCCCAGGACGAAAGTCTCCGGCTCAAAGCCTTTTCGCAGGATCTCATCAAAAAGGATAAATGCCTCACTGTATGCTTCAACCATAAAGGCCTCCACCATCTTAAAATAATAATCGTAATCGAGTACATTGAGGTTCTCGATGGTATTATCGTAGGTCAGCTGGCCCTGGGTAAAGCTTACCAGACGGTCAAATATGGAAAGGGAATCCCTCAGAGAGCCTTCTCCTTTCTGAGCAATGATATGCAGTGCTTCATCTTCTGCCTGGATGCCTTCTTCCTGGCAGATATGTTCCAGGTGGCTTACGGTTTGAGCCGCCGGAATCCGTCGAAAGTCAAAGATCTGGCAACGGCTCAGAATGGTCGGTATGATCTTGTGTTTCTCGGTGGTGGCCAGGATAAACAAGGCATAGGGCGGCGGCTCTTCCAGGGTTTTCAGGAAAGCATTAAATGCTGACGAGGACAACATGTGTACCTCGTCGATGATGAAAACCTTGTAGGCGCCCTGCTGTGGTTGGAACCGGACCTGGTCGGTCAGATTCCGGATGTGTTCTACCGAATTGTAGGAGGCAGCATCCAGCTCGATGATGTTAAAGGTCTGCTGTTCTGCAAAAGCCTTACAGGTCGCGCACTTGCCGCATGCTTCACCTTCCGGTGTGCGGTCCAGACAGTTGATGGTACGGGCCAGGATCCTGGCAGCGGAGGTCTTACCTACACCGCGCGGTCCGCAAAACAGGAATGCATGCGCCAACTTATCCTGACGAATGGCATTCTGCAACGTCCGTACAATGTGCTCCTGGCCAACCATATCGGAAAACCGGGTTGGACGATATTTTCGTGCGGAGACTACAAAGGACGACATATATTCGAAGTGCTTTTTGTTCAGGCGGCTGGCAAAATACGAAAATATCATCAGGTTCATATTGCAAATACCGGATTCGTCGCACCGGTACCGGACATAAACATTATTAACTTTGTCTGGTTAAATCATCATCAAAATTGAAGCTGTCCTATGCGAATTTGCATTGCCCAGTTGGATTTCCACATCGGTAATTTTGAGCAGAACACCCAGAAAATGCTGGATGCCATCCAGGTAGCGAAGGGACACAAGGCAGACCTGGTATGTTTTAGTGAGCTGGCTACCTGCGGGTATCCTCCCCGTGATTTCCTGGAGTTCAACGACTTTATACGGCGCAGCAATGCGAGCATTGATCTTCTGGCAGCAGCTGCCGATACCATAGCGGTCATTGTCGGAGCACCGGCCATCAATCCGGTGGTAGAAGGCAAGGATTTGTACAACGCGGCCTATCTCCTATACGAAGGGGAAATCAGGCAGGTCTTCCGCAAAGCTTTGTTGCCGACCTACGACGTCTTCGATGAATACCGATATTTTGAACCGGCCCATTCCTTTTCTACCCTTGATTTCAAAGGAGTTCGACTGGCAATTACCATCTGTGAAGACCTCTGGAATCTGGGCAATGAAAATCCATTGTATACCATTTGTCCGATGGATGAGCTGATGCCTGCGCAGCCACAGGTCATGATCAACATATCTGCTTCCCCATTTGCCTGGGATCACGCTGCAGAACGCATCCATGTCCTGAAGGCCAATGTGGAGCGTTACCAGCTACCGCTTTTTTACGTCAATCACTGCGGAGCCCAGACGGAATTGTTGTTTGACGGCGGGTCGCTGATCTTTTCTCCGGACGGACAGGTACACGATGAATTACCTTACTTTAAAGAAGCTATCCGTACCTACGAGCTGGAGGATGTCATCCGTGGCGGGATCCAGCACGAGCAGCTGAAGGATAAGAACCGCCTGATCCACGACAGCCTGGTCATGGGTATTGGTGATTATTTTCGTAAACTGGGCTTTAAGAAGGCTATCCTGGGGTTGTCCGGCGGGATAGACTCTGCCTTATCGACCGTCCTGGCCGTTCGCGCGCTGGGTAAAGAGAATGTCCGTGTATTGCTGATGCCTTCTTCCTTTTCATCCCAGCATTCTGTGGATGATGCCCGCAAACTTGCTGAAAACCTGGATATCCAATACGATATCATACCGATCAGCACCGTCTACGATTCCTATTTGGAAACATTGAATCCCTATTTCAACGATCTGCCATTCAATGTTACGGAAGAAAACATACAGGCGCGCATCCGCGGTATGCTGCTGATGGGCTTCTCCAATAAATTTGGTCACATCCTGCTGAACACAACCAACAAAAGTGAAATGGCTGTGGGATACGGCACCCTGTACGGAGATCTGTGCGGTGGCCTGAGCGTGATCGGCGATGTCTATAAAACCGAGGTCTATGACCTTTGTAATTGGATCAATGCAGAAGCAGAGATCATTCCCTGGAACACCATCAATAAACCACCATCAGCAGAATTGCGGCCAAATCAGAAGGATTCCGACAGTCTGCCCGAATACGACATTCTGGACCCAATCCTGTATCAATACATCGAAAAAACCCAGGGACCGCAGGAGATCATCGCTCAGGGATTTGAGGAAAAAACTGTATTGCGCATCCTCCGCCTGGTCAATATCAATGAATTCAAGCGTCACCAGACGGCGCCGGTTCTGCGGGTGTCATCCAAGGCATTCGGCATGGGCCGGAGGATGCCCATTGTAGCCAAATATCTGAATTGACCGGATCGTTATCGATCAGGCTGATGATGTTATTTTTCAACTAAACAGAGAAGGTTTGCATTTGGCTGTAACTTTTTCATCCTTCCACACGTACCATAAGAAAAGAATCTGAAATGAGATTAGCTTTACCAATCGGCCTGACCCTGTTGTGGTTAGGTCTTACCGTAGTACCTGCTAGCGCACAAATCACGCGCAATTACGATATCAAGGACTTTAATAAACTTAAGATTGGCTCCAATTTCAAGGTAGTGCTTTACGAAGGCACTCATCCCGGGTTGGAAATGACCGGTATGGAGGAAGATCTTAAAGAAATTGAGATCAAAAACGATGGATCCACACTGATCGTACGCAGGGAGCACAACTGGCGCTTCAGAGATCTCTTCAATGAAGACAAACACACCATCCAGGTTAAACTGACCTATACTCATCTGGAAGCCATTCAGGCTGGAGGAGCAAGTACAGTCCGGGCAGAGCATATCCTGGAAGGGAAATTTCTACGGCTTGATGTCTCGGGAGCCAGTGACCTGGATGTAGAAGTGGATGTCGGTGAATTGATCTGCTCCAGCAGTGGCGCTTCCGATCTGAAACTGTTCGGACAAGCCGGACAGGTCAAAATCGATTGTTCCGGTGCCAGTGACGTAAAAGGGAAATCGTTCCGTGCCCATTCAGCTGACATTGATTGCTCCGGCGCTTCAACAGTCCATATCGGCGTGGATGAACTACTGGATGCAAGTGCATCCGGTGCCAGCGACATCTATGTCTACGGTTCTCCTCGTGTCCAGCAAAGCCATAGTTCCGGTGCCTCGGACATTCATTTCCGGGAAAAAGTAAGCAAGTAATTGCAACCTTTTTAAACCTGAAAGAGTCTTTTAATCATTAGAACCCATTTGGTGGACTAACGGGCTACCCTTTGAGGTATTCGTTCAAACAAAATGAATTAGCATGAAAAAACGATTAAACCTGACTTTCACTCTATTATTGATTGGTTCCTGTCTGGTAATTGCTCAGACGAAAGAAGAAACCAAAAAAGTGAAATCCTTCGATCAAATCAATGTTTCAAGTGGCATCGACGTCTACCTAACCCCTGGAACGTCAGAAGAAGTTAAAATCCGTGCCTCGGAAGATATCATGGAATATGTGGTTGCAGAGGTTGAAGGAAATACCCTGGTCATAAAGATTGATAATAAGGGCCGGAGATGGAACTGGTCAAATCATCAGGAAACCACCGTTTACGTCACCTATACCCGGTTGAAAGAAATTGATGCCAGTGGTGGTTCAGATGTATTCACCAGTGCACCCCTCAAAGCCAATAATTTTACCATTCAGGCATCTGGTGGAAGCGACATGAAAATGGACCTCAGTGTCGAAAACCTGTATTGTGACGCCTCAGGTGGAGCGGACCTTGATCTGTCCGGGTCTGCCCAAACCATCAAACTGGACTGCAGTGGAGGCAGTGATACGAAAGCTCGTAACCTGCGCACCCAAAATGCGGTAATCGATGCCTCCGGTGGCGCTGATGTATATCTCACGGTCAATGGCGAACTGGATGTGGAAGCGTCGGGTGCCAGTGATGTCACCATCTACGGAAAACCACGTGTTACCCGACAATCCACCTCGGGAGCAGCTGACATAACCATCCAGTAATCCTAAAAGACAATTACCGTTACGGTAACATACATACCAAATCATGACTGATGAAGCCTGGAGATTCCTCCGGGCTTTTTTATTCTTTCAACCTGAAATGATTTCAATTTTAGACTGCGTGACAAACAGCCGGAGTTTATGACAATTTAACACCCGTAAGCAAAAGGATGCGTTACCTTTAAGCCCATGACCAGGTCCCTTTCCAACCTCCGTATCCAGCAAATCGTGCTTTTCACCGGACTTACCCTCTTTGCCATCAAGACGGTCGCCTGGCTGATGACCGGTTCGGTAAGTATCCTCACCGATGCGCTGGAAAGCACCGTAAATGTCATCGGTGGATTCATGGGCTTATACAGTATCTGGCTGTCTCAGCAACCGCGTGACGCCAATCATCCTTACGGTCACGGCAAGATCGAATTTGTATCCGCCGGGATGGAAGGTGGATTGATCTTCATTGCCGGATGCTGGATCATCTATGAAGCCATTCAAAAACTGTCTCACCCGACCCAGGTTAAGGAACTGGGGATCGGTATCCTTTTAATTGCAGTCGCCGGAGGTATTAACTGGGTGGTAGGTTGGACTACTTACCGCCAGGGCATCCGTACCCATTCCCTGGCGCTGGAGGCATCCGGAAAACACCTGATGTCCGATGCCTATACCTCTCTCGGTATCCTGGTCGGCCTGATCCTGTTAAAATGGACCGGATATGGATGGATTGACAGCGCTGTTGCCATCATATTTGCCTTTGTCATTCTGGTGCAGGGATTTCGCATCGTGCGGCAGGCTATGGCGGGCATCATGGATGAGACCGATCATGCCCTCCTCCTGGAGCTGGCGGCACTGATCCAGGAACATAGGCGTCCCGCCTGGGTTGATATACACAATCTGCGGATCATCAAATACGGTTCACTTTTACATATCGACTGTCACCTTACCCTGCCATGGTACCTTAATATGCACGAAGGCCATAAAGAGGTGGATGCACTCACCGACCTCATCCGCGAGCGTTTTGGCAACCGCGTTGAATTTTACATTCATGTGGACGGATGCCTGCCTTTTTCCTGTGCCATCTGCCAGATGCCGGATTGTTCGCAAAGGACCCAACCCTTCCGTAAACAGATCACCTGGACCGTGGACAATATGTCCGAGAATTCAAAACATCAACTGGATTCATCCGTCTAAATTTTGATTACCTTAATTTGGTGACCAAATGAATCGTTCATGAAATGCTGGATTTCCATTGTGCTTTTTTTGTTTTCGTATCCCATCCGTAGCACGGCGCAGTCCATAACTTCTGCCGAGACATTCATACAAACCAGAGAATTCATATACGAAACAGCATCATTTCCCAGTGCTCATGCATCCACCATATTGGCTCTTGAATCGGGCACCCTGATGGCAGCCTGGTTCGGCGGTAGCGGAGAGAGCAATGATGATGTAGAAATATGGTTGTCCCGCAAAAATCCCGGTGAGTCCTGGTCTGGTCCGGAAGCATTAACCGACTTCCCGGAAATACCGACCTGGAATCCCGTGTTGTTTGAGCAAAATGGACAGATCTGGCTTTATTTCAAGATCGGCCCTAATCCCCAGCAGTGGATCGGCGCTTACCGCACTTCTGCTGACGGTGGTATGAGCTGGAGCCCGGTGCACTATTTACCGGCAGGTTTGCTTGGCCCCATCCGCTGCAAACCATTGATCCTGGACGATGGCACCTGGCTCGCCGGGAGCTCGGTAGAAGCCGGTTACCGTGGAGACTCTCCGGACGATGCTCCTTACCGGACGTGGACCGTCTGGGTTGAACGCAGCACCGACCAGGGAATGAACTGGAGTAAGCAAGGGCCTGTCACAGTGCCCGGTGAACCGTGGGGTGTCATCCAGCCGACCCTTTGGCAGGCCGACAATGGTGAAATCCGGATGCTCATGCGCTCCACCCACCGGCTCGGGCACATCATGTATGCTTCTTCCGGAGACCAGGGCTTAACCTGGTCTGCAGCGACGCCCACCCAGCTGCCCAACCCCAATGCAGGAATCGATGTTGTCAAGCTGCAGGATGGCAGGCTGTTGCTTGCCTACAATCATACCACGGATAACCGGAAAACAATTCACCTGGCTGTCTCCAATGATGATGGAATGACCTGGGGGCCCCCATACCTGCTGGAAGAAGGGCCGGGAGAATATTCGTATCCGGCCATCGTCCAGGCACCGGATGGACTGGTGCACCTAACCTATACCTGGCAACGTACCCGGATCCGGCATCTGGTCCTTGATCCAGGTAAAATCCCAAATCATTGACCATCGACCAGATATCATTGTACCTTGCCCCGATCGATCTTATGGTAAATTTTCGGTACGGTTTGCAGATAAGCCCAGATCGCGCGTACCTCATCTTCCGTCAGCCCTCCGAAAGGCTTCATGGGCTGCCGCAATGGTTGATTATCCTTCCCGATACCATAGCGTACCGCTTTTACAAAATCGGCTTCACTCCAGGTTCCCAGGCCGGTTTCTTCATCCATGGTAAGATTTGCTGAATAGACGGTCTGATCACCTTCTTCCATCGGATTACCCCCTCCGAAGAAGCCAGTAGTCCGTTCCGGATGCATGACATCCACTTTTGCAAAATCCAGGGAATGGCAGGAATAACACTCGACCTTGGAGGTACACAGGTATTTTCCAAATGCCACCTGGTCGGAAGGGTCCGGACTAGAAACCGGTTGGCCGGGATAGGGCAATGGCTTAAATACAAAATTGCAGAGAGCCTTGGCCAGGAAAGAAGGGTCATTTGCAGGTTGCTGAACAGAAGAAGGGGTCAACTCCGGTGCATCTGATCGCAGATAGGCAATAATGCTGTTTAGATCATCATCTGAAAGGTGGGGAAATTTTGGCATCCAGGGAGGAGCGTATTGCCCATTTTTTTTGATACCGGTGCGCAACAGGATCGCTAACTCCGCATCGGAATACCTGCCTGCTCCATAAACCTCATGCCCCGTAATATTGGCTGAATAGACCGTCCCAAAGGCAGATGGGTTATCGCCGCCAAACATCAGATTGCCTTCAAGCAATCCATTGGCACTGCGGTGGCAGTCATTACAAACCATGTCTGAGATCCGTTTTCCTTCTGCTATTGAAGCGCTGTCCATATGCACGGTGAACCCTACGGCCGGTAGTTCATAGGTCGGTATTCCGTTCCATTGGACATACATGCCTCCCATCAGGAGAAGAATCAGGATCCCGCCGAAAACATAACCGGCAATTTTTATAATCTTTTTCATAAGCTGTTGATTTTGTTTTGATACAAAACTCAACATCTACGGCTTACCGGTTTTTCATCCTCGTTGCAAAGGGTTTAAGATTCGTAGCATTTCCCGTATTCGGGGACGGAATCAGGTGGTGGAGCCGGAACGATCAATGGCCCATTGCCAGATCGGGCCATCTTCCGTATCAATTAACTCCCTGACAAAATGCATACCGCAGGAGCGCAGAATGCGACTTGATGGGTTTTTATCAGCCAGCGTATGGGCTATTACCCTTGTAACCCGGGGATCTGACCAGGCATGATCGATAAGGCCGCCGGCTATTTCCTTGCCAAATCCCTGCCTTCGTTTGACCGGAATGACTTCGTATCCGATTTCAACGACCCCGTCTTCATCGGGTTGACCTTTATATCCGCAAGTTCCGATCAACACATTGGTTTGCGTCTCAACCGGAAAATATCCCCACCAATTTTGCTCCGAGCGGTCAAACCGCAATTTATTCAATGCATACTCAAACGGCGCCCTTCCAAATTCACTCAAGGGTGCAATAATGGAACATCCCAGGGCTTCCGCTAACGTCCTTGGGTTGGTCAGCGCTGCAGTCAATAAAGATGCTGTGGCAGGCCGAAGTAAAAGTCGCGGTGTTTGGATCATGGTTTCCTGACTGATCTAACTCAAAGATAACGATGATCTGGGTCATCCGCCCGTATGAGCCAAGTCTATACTTTAGAGCCTGTTTTTGTACCAACCACGGGATCGAATTATTCTTTTGAATTTTTGACATGAATTAACAATCCGGTTTTTTAGCCCCGGACTGAATTTTTTGTCTCTCAATCAATCAGTGTGTATGAAACAAACGTCTACGAATTCAAGACCTCATTGTATATTTTTCCTGTTGTTAACCCTCATGCTGGTGAGCCAATGCAAGCAGGACGTGCTTACCACTGATCTGGACCAGGAATTGCTGTCTGCCATGAATCTGGCATCACCAACCGGACATTCAGACTATTATATCCTGGCAGATCCAACCAAAACAGCTTCCCTGCCCAATCAGGATCCTCACAACCCTATATCTCCTGCTAAAATCAAATTGGGTCAGATGATCTTTTTTGACCCGGGTGTGGCCCAATTACCTGTTCACCAGGAGAGTTACGAGACGTATTCGTGTTCTACCTGCCATGTACCGGCAGCCGGATTTCTTCCAGGCCGGGCACAGGGAATAGCCGACGGCGCTACCGGATTTGGAATCCTGGGTTCCTACCGGTCACAACTACCCGATTACCAGGAAAGTGAACTGGACGCCCAGGGTGTACGCCCATTAAGCATCATGAACGTAACCTATGTGACCAATACCCTCTGGAGCGGCTTGTTTGGCGCTCAGCATGTCAATACCGGTACGGAAGAAAACTGGGTGGGAGACCTGGCGAAAGTCAATCATCTGGGCTACGAAGGACTTGAAAGCCAGAATATAGAAGGTATGGTATTGCACCGGATGGAGATCAACGACCGGGTATTATTAACCCATGGCTACCGGGCATATTTTGACCTGGCATTTCCGGATGTACCGGAAGCAGAACGCTACAATTACAAGACTGCCAGTTTTGCGCTGGGTTCTTACCTCCGCACCGTTGTCACCAATGAAGCTCCTTTTCAGGACTACCTGAAAGGCAATACCGATGCCATCACCAGTCAGCAGAAAGAGGGTGCCCTGCTATTTTTCACCAAAGCCCGCTGCTACACCTGTCATAATGCACCAAGTTTCAGCAATATGGAGTTTCATGCATTGGGTACGGCAGATATGTACCAATTTGGTGGTTTGAACACCTCCGCGGACGACCCGCGCAATCTGGGCCGGGGACTGTTCACCGGTAAAGAGGTGGATTATTACCGGTTCAAGGTACCTCAGTTGTACAACCTGAAAGATTACCGGACCTTCTTCCACGGCAGCAGCAAAGCAACATTGTCTGATGTCATTGATTTCAAAATCAAAGCACAGTCAGAAAATCCACATGTTTCTCAGGACCGTCTGTCACCCCGGTTCCGTCCAATCGATCTGAGTGTTGCCGAGAAAGCCGCGCTTATTGATTTTTTGACCAATGCACTCTACGATCCTTACATGAGCCGCTATGTACCGGACAAAACACAGTCCGGAGCATGCTTTCCGAATAATGATGAACTCTCCAGGTATCAGATGGGATGTAACTGACAGATTATGAGTGAAGATCCGGGAATCAGCGTCTTTCTCAACAAAGACCAGAAGCCCGATGCCGCAGAACTCCAAATGCACCTTGGCTCCACAATGACTTATTGGGAACAGCTGCACCATTTTGTCTTTGAACAATATCCCGGGGCGGAGGAATTATGGAGTTACTTCAGCAAAAATTATGGCTGGGGATACCGGATCAAGGATAAAAGAAGAGCCATTATTTATATGTCGCCTTATGAAGGCTACTTCCAGGTGACCATGTTATTTGGTCCACGGGCACTCGAGCACATCTACGCATCCGATCTCGATCCCTGGATCAGAAAAACGCTTGAAGAGGGAAAGAAATACCCGGAAGGTAAAGTCATCCACATCCCTGTCAGGGACAATACCTGGATAGTATCCATCCAGAAATTGATCAAAGTCAAGCTGGCCTTCTGATAGCTCTCCTTAATGCATATCCTCCACCAGCTGACGGATGCGTTGAGCAAAGTCATTAACCGTCATACTGCCCTGGTCTCCTTCACCCTGTTTACGTACCGCTACCTGTCCTGCTTCCTGTTCTTTGTCCCCGATGATCAGCATATAGGGAATCTTGCCGGTTTCTGCATCGCGTATCTTCCGGCCGATGCTTTCGCTACGATCATCCAGCTGACTCCGGACGCCGGCTTTTTTCAGTTGAGCCTGTACCTCTTCAGCAAATGGTATATGCCGGTCAGCGATCGGCAGGATAGCACATTGCTTCGGAGCCAGCCACATTGGGAATTTCCCGGCATAGTGCTCTAGCAGGAATCCGATAAACCGTTCATGCGTACTGAGTGGCGCACGGTGAATCACGATGGGATGCTCGTTCTCGTTGTTTGAGGTGGTAAAGGTCAGGTTAAAACGCAATGGTTGGGCGAAGTCAACCTGGTTCGTTGCCAGGGTAAACTCCCGTCCGATCGCGCTCCAGATCTGGATGTCAATTTTGGGCCCGTAAAAAGCCGCCTCATCGGGAACCTCCTCGTAGGGGATACCGCTGTCGATCAGTACCCGACGGACCATATTCTCCGTCTCTGCCCATAATGCCGGATTATCCACATATTTCTTACCCAGTTTCGATGGCTCATGGGTCGAGAATCGCATGACGTATTTATCGATCCCGAAGACCTCAAAATAACGGAGGTACAATTCATTGACGCGTTTGAACTCAGATTCAAACTGGTCTTTGGTACAATAAATATGTGCATCATTCATTTGCAGCGAACGAACCCGCATCAATCCGAAAAGCTCACCGGATTTTTCATACCTGTAACAAGTTCCGTATTCAGCTAAACGCAAAGGAAGTTCCTTATAGGATCGTGGCGAGGATGCAAAGATCTTATGGTGATGCGGACAGTTCATTGCCTTAAGATAGTAGGTGGTCCCATCCAATTCCATAGGAGGAAACATGGACTCCTTGTAATAAGGCAAATGGCCAGAAGTGAGGTAGAGGTTTTCTTTGGCAATGTGCGGAGTACGTACCCGCAGGTAGCCCATTTCTTCCTCGGTCTTTTTAGCAAACCATTCCAGCTGTTCGATCAAAAACGCACCATTGGGCAACCACAGGGGCAGACCGGGTCCAACGTCATCATCAAAAGTGAAGATCTCCAGGTCTTTACCCAATTTCCGGTGGTCTCTTTTCTTGGCCTCCTCGAGCATCAGCAGGTACTCATCGAGGTCCTTTTGTTTGGGGAATGTAATGCCATAGATGCGTGTGAGCTGCTTGTTGCTTTCATCGCCCCTCCAGTAAGCTCCCGAAATATTGGTAAGCTTGACAGCTTTGATGATTTCCGTATTGGGCACGTGAGGACCCCGGCAGAGGTCGGTAAAATCACCCTGCTGATAAAAGGTGATCTGACCATCCTCCAGGTCTTCCAGTAAATCGAGTTTATACTGATCACCTTTCCCGGTAAAGTAGGCAACCGCTTCGGCCTTGGGCATCTCCGTCCGGATGTAATCGCTTTTCTTCTGGGCCATCTCCTGCATCTTTTTCTCAATGCGCTGGAGATCTTCCGCCCCGATGACCTTATCACCCGGATCGATATCGTAATAGAAGCCCTGATCAATGGCTGGTCCGATGCCAAATTTTGTTCCCGGATAAAGTACTTCTATGGCTTCGGCCATCAGATGCGCCGACGAGTGCCAGAATGTGGCCTTACCTTCCTTGTCGTCCCAGGTGAGGATCTGAATGGTAGCATCCTCTTTAATGGGCCGGGCCAGATCGCGCACCTGGCCGTTCACTTTGATGGCAATTGCTTTTTTAGCTAATCCATGACTAATACTTTGAGCTATATCATATCCTGTAACTCCTATATCGTAGGATCCAATAAAACCATCCGGAAAAGTTATCTGTATCATGGTATTCTGTTATGGTGTTGTCTGAAGGTCTCTTCAGGACCTGCAAAACTACATATTTAACAGAAGGTAAGAAAGGAGGGTTGCATCATGAGTAGTCAATTTATTAAAGGATAAGAGAAAGAGGAAATCAAATGACTTCCTCTTCTGCATAACAATTTAATCAACTTCAAAGGAGATCTTGAGATTAACCCGGTATTCGGCGATCTTGCCCTCCTTCACCGTTACACTGTGGTTCTGGACAAATGCCGATCTGATGTTTTTCACCGTTTTCGAAGCTTTCTTAATGCCTTCCGCTGTCGCATCCTCCCAACTTGTGGACGAATTGGACATGATTTCGATAACTTTCAAAATGCTCATTAGTAATGATTTTTTTGGTTAGATAATCAAGAACGGTGTTTCGGGGTAATTTTAGTGGAGCAGGATCATAAGGTAAACCGTTTTGACGTCAGATGCAACTTTTATTCGGGCAGGCCTTTCAACCGTTCCTGAGCCCGGGTAAAATCCGGATCGAAAGCCAGGGCCTGCTGGTACCAATGTCGTGCTTCACTGATGTGACCCTTTTTCTCTTCGATATACCCTTTGTAATAATACCCCCGGGGGTCTGTGATGGATATCTGTGTAAAGGAATCCATGCACCGGAATGCTTTATCCAGCGTATCCTGTTCAAGATAGATAAGCCCTATAGCCAGCATGGCATTTTCGTAGGAAGGATCTTTGATCAGCATTTGCTGGTAGGTGGACTTGGCCTGCTCGAGCAATCCTTCCTGATGATAATAATGGGCTAAAGCATACATCCCCTCTGCACCGACTGTATCCATTCCGGCTGCATTGGCAAAATATTGCCCTGCCAGCGGGTTATGCCGCGCTTGCATCAGCGTACCCAGTTCGATCCATCCATCCACCAGGTGGGGATCCTGTTCTACGGCTGTCTGAAATCCGTTGATGGCGCGGGCCGAATCACCCATCTCTTTAAAATTCATCCCCAGCATAAAGAAAGCCTCGGCGTTGTAAGGCTGCTTTTGCAAAATCCGGTTCACCGTCTGAATACTGGCGTCGTACTGCTTGAGCGTAAACTGAATTTCACTCAGTTTCAATTCGGTCCGGAGGCTATCGGGAAACCGTTCAGCCGCCTTTTCCATTACCTCCAATGCTTCTCTGGACCGGAAATTATCCAGGTAGATGTTGGCCAGGTCGTGGTAATAATTCACTTGATCGCTGCCAAGCCGGATGGCCTGCTGCAAGTCATGGATCGCCAGGTCGTAGGCTTCATTCATGGCATATAATTTCCCTCTTTCCGCATACCACATGGGATTTAAGCTATCCTGTACGATTCGCTGGGTGAGCTGTTGCACGCCCGGTATCGCCGGGGACGGCCCGTCCGATTTTCGGTTCGGGGAAGTGCAAAAGGTCCCGATAGAGACCAGGAACAATAAAATAAAGATTGGATGGATTCTCATACGACTTACTACCTTTAGGAATGAACTTCATCACCTGAATAAATGCAATGACCATGCCCAGTATTTCCAATCAACCATTGCCCGGTGAATATCCCCCTTATTCCCAAAGGTACATCGAATTGGTGCCGGAAGAGCAAATTGTAGGGGCACTTGTGCATAATAAGCATGAGATCGAAGAGCTGTTGCTGCAGATCCCGGATGACAAATGGGATTTTCGCTATGCACCCGAAAAATGGACCCTGAAGGAAGCTGTAATCCATGTTCTGGATACCGAACGTATCATGGCGTACCGGGCCTTACGCATGAGCCGGCATGATCCCACCCCGCTGGCTGGCTTTGAGCAGGACGACTTTATACCGTATGTGCATGCTGAGAAACGATCTCCAATGTCCATCCGGGAAGAGTGGAATGCCCTAAGGGATTCCTCCATCCATGTCTTTATGTACCTGGAACCGGACGATCTTTCCTTTATCGGTACGGCAGCTGGTTATCCATTCAGCGTACGGGCCCTGGGTTATTTCATTGCTGGCCATGCCCGCTATCATGAACGGATCATCCGGGAGCGATATCTGGTCTGATTTATTCAACTTCCACCTCATCCACAAAGAGCCATGCAGGCTGTCCGGCACCTACGTGCCAGGAAGGACAGTTGCCGATATTTTTAGCCTGGATGCGAATGTACCGCGCCGAGGTATTGATAAATTTCGCTACCTCGATGATGCGGGGTGCATTGGAAGCATTTACACTGTAATTCCAGGTATGGATCGTCTTGTACTTCTTCCCGTTTTTCGAAACAGCAAATTCAACCCGGCTGGGCGGGAATATCAAGGTATTCTGCAACTCCAGAAACTGCGTTTTTATCTTGGAGATGTCCCTCTCTTCCCCCAGGTCGATCACGGCATCCAGATCATCACCTTTGTAGCCCTGCCAGTTGCCATCTGCCGGATTGATACTTCCTTTTTTACCATTGGTCAGCGCATTAACTCCTCCACCGGAGAACTCCCTGGCATAAGGGGTGTATAAGGAAACCGGATGGTTGGTAGCCAGATTGTTGACCCATTCGAACAGGGTGCTATTTGAAGACCATCCTTGTGGTGTCTTTGCTCTGGCAAGGATACTAACTGAACTTGTCGGGTTCAGTGTCTCTGTGTAGCGTTTCCCGGATAACATGGGATCCTCTCCATTCAGGGTATAATAAATCTCCGCACCGGCATTGGCACAGGTCATGGTGATCTGTCCGTTTTCCTGCTGGATTTCGACGGCATCGAGGATGACCGGCCAATCATCCGTCCTAAATGAGCTTGCCGGCAGTCCGGCCTCATTGACCAGATTACCCACCCCGAGATTGGAGAAGGCATACCGTACCGCTACAGGATCGGATACCGCATCACTGGTAACCACCAGCTGGTTGTTTTCGATCTTGCCTGTTGCCGGATGAAATATACGGTCCGGGC
Organism: Lewinellaceae bacterium; assembly: GCA_020636135.1. Lineage (NCBI taxonomy): Bacteria > Pseudomonadati > Bacteroidota > Saprospiria > Saprospirales > Lewinellaceae > Lewinellaceae bacterium. Next base: position 6,402 of record JACJYK010000002.1, on the reverse strand, counting down.
CAGCCATTTCGAGGTCAGTTACCGGTCCACCGGTTGTCTTTAACCCTTTGGCATGGTCAAAACGAATACGCATGCGGCTGCCCTGGATGTCATCACCCAGGAAGAGTGGCCCGCTGTATTCCAGGTCGGTTCTTCCATAGTCTTTCGCAAGGGCAATGTTGGCGAGCCGGGTGCCAACATCCAGTTTGTTGCGTGGATGGATGTCGTACAGATTGCCAATATCGCTGACCACGGTCATCCCCGTATGGGGCAACCTTAAGGTCAGCAATTGTGCCTCGCGAACCATTGCGCCGACCAGCGGTGTTCCGTAATTATAAGGTGCAATCTGTACAAAATAAAATGAGATCGGAGCCTTCCACAGCTGGCGCCAGGACTCAATCATAGCCGGGAATAACCGCCGGTAAACCAGGGGATTAGCGGTGTTGGATTCACCCTGGTACCAGATAACACCCTGAATTGGAAAGGTAGCCAGGGGATAGATCATGGCATTGTATAAAACACCCGGTGCCCGTGGCCACCAACGCGAGTCGCTGAGCAGGTTCAGGGTTGAGCTGAATTCAGAATCTTTATTGATTACATCAGCCGGTGTCCATACTTCTGCCGGTGTGCCACCCCAGCTGGAATTGATCAGCCCTACCGGTACCAGTAGTTTGTCGTGCAATTGTTTACCAAAAAAATAGCCTACTGCACTGAAGGTTTCTACGGTAGACGGATCACAGACCACCCACTTGCCGGGGAGATCATCCTGGGGATAGTCAGCAGTGGTGCGTGGAACCTGAAAAAGCCGGATCTCCGGCACATCTGCTTGCTTCTGGAGCTTTTCACGGTCATCGATACCACTCCGCATACTCCATTCCATATTGGATTGACCTGAGCACAACCACACCTCGCCGATCATCACGTCCTTAATCTCAAGTTGATTGGATGCTTCGATGCGGATCGAATAGGTTTTGGCGCTGGCCTGAGGGGTCGGGATTCTTACCTGCCACTTAGCCATATTGGTACCTTCGGCAACAAATACCGAATCGGTCCATCCCGGCCTGATGGTTACTTTCTCGCCGGCATTGCACCACCCCCACAGCGATACCATGCGGTTGGCTTGCATCACCATATGATCACTGAGGATAGCAGGCAGTCGTACCTGCCCCGAAGCAGGTTTGTATTGCATCACCAGCACGCTGATGAACAGCATCAGCGATGCAAACGAGTTGATATTCCTGACACGCATAAAAAATGTGTTTGTCTACTGGTTATAGTCGTCGGATCCGAATGTTACGGAACCACACCTGGTTTTCATGATCCTGCAGTGCGATCTTCCCACTGGCAGACGTCCCGAAGGCAGGCCATTCATGAAATTTACTTCCTGCGATCAATTCTTTCCAGGAAGGATCATTCATATCAAATTGAACGACATCGGTTCCGTTGAGCGTAAATACGCCTTTGCCATGATCCATGTGAATCTTAACGGCATTCCATTCTCCTGCAGGCTTAACGGTTTCTTTACTGCAGGCGATCAGATCGTAAAGATCCCCGGCACGGTGTTTCGGAATTTTGGCATCCGGATGACACGAGTTGTCCAGAACCTGCATTTCCGGGCCGGTAAAATAGGTCTCTTCGTATTCTGGTGATTCGATGACTCCAAAGAATACGCCGCTGTTTCCACATGGGGAAATTTTCCATTCCAACTCAAGGTCAAAATTGTCAAAGTCCTCTTTGGTCACCAGGTCACCTCCACCGATGGGGTGTCCTTCAGCATCCTTTATGCTGACATCGCGGGTAAGTGCACCGTCTTCAATCTTCCATGCACTTCCGATGGTGTCGGCAAGATAACTGCGCCAGGCATCCAGCGAGCTGCCGTCAAACAAAGGGGTCCATTCGCTTTCGGTCATGGTTTCCGTGGCAGCACCTTCTTCTTTATTTGCTGGTTGATTGCAGGCCATCAGGGAGGCGATGCAGGCCAGCCCCAGGCCAAGTTGCTTCATCTTTCTCATTTATTCGATAATAGTTTTAGATAATCATTTACTACCTCATTAGGTACCAATATCGTCAGATTGTACTGCTTGATTTTCCAGCCTTCAGGTGTTTTCATGAGTATACCGCTGCCTCTGCATTTACCCATCCAGGTATCCAGCAGTTCATCAAACCAGGCCAGATTTCCGGCCTCATCCACCTGGATATGCCGCTCCCCGGGTTTAAAATCCCACACCTTCTTTTGCTCAAAATAAGGTTTGCAGAATTCCCAGAAGGCAGATTTGGTCCACCGCTCACTGGGATCGGTACCCAGGAATACACCATCCTCAGCAAACGCATTAAAATACGTGGCAGCATCTGCTTTCGTTGCTGCCTGATGCCAGCCGTCCAATAACGTGGTTATGGCCAGATGAGGATCTTCCGGGCAGGGCTCCTGGCGGCGTGTATCGTGAATGGTGGTGATCAGCCACTGATCTCCGATCTGGACGAGATCGAAAGCATCGACCCCGCAATGAATGAATTTTCCATTGGCATACAGGGCATATTCGGTCCACAAATTCGCAAGCGGGTCATCCACCTTTACCTCCGTATTAAATATGACCTCCTGGACATTGCCCGGCGCCATGTTGCCTACGGCTGCGATAAATTGATTGACAGTCAATACCGTATACGGCGCTTTATTCCTTTCACTGGCTCCGGCCGTGATCAGGGTTGCACCTGGAACAAACAATTGCCTCAGGGCTGAGCTATCTGCCTTATGCATGGCTTCGAATAACCGGTCTACCTGCATGCGCACCAGCAATGCCTGGTCAGTGGTAGCATCTCCCGGAACGACCGGAGTGGTTTCTTTTTTATAAGGACTTTGGATGACCAGCTTCTGAGCATTTATTGCCCCAACAAACCAGCAGGTCATGCAGATGGATAACAGTAAATATTTCATGAATGCACTTTGGAAAGAAAGATAGAAAAAACCAGGAAGAATGTTGCTTTTCGGACAGGCTAGCCGTTTCTCCATCCCGGTTACATTTAATTTCTGATGAAAACTGAAACCAAATAACCATTTCCTGACATCTTATTTCCGGGATAGCTCAGGTATCAAAAAATTTATTACGAAATGTTTCGTAGATGACTTGACAAAAGCCTCGGTAGCCCTTATATTTGTTACGAAATCTTTCGTAGATGAGTATTAAAGTCACTGATTCTGAATTGTCCATCCTGCAGGTTTTGTGGTCAAATGGGCCTTCCACCGTGCGCGAGGTGCACGACATCATTGGTCTGGAGCGCGAAGTCGGCTATACGACTACCTTAAAATTAATGCAGATCATGCTGGAAAAAGATCTGGTAACCCGTGATGAGGAGGGCAAATCACATCGCTATACGGCTAAGGTCAAAGAAGCCACAGTCCAGCAGTCCTTTATTGGTAAGATGCTGGATACTGTCTTTCACGGATCACCCTCTGCTATGGTTCTCCAGGCGTTGGGTAGTCATGAGACCTCTCCTGAAGAATTGGAAAAAATTAAAGCCTTGATCGAACAATTAGAAGCACAACAACGTGACCAATAACCTATACATCGACTGGCTGGCGCAAATACTGATCCATACCCTATGGCAGGGTACCGTGATCGGTTTGCTGGTATTACTCATACAACAATGGTTAAGCCGCCCTTCCTATCGATTCTGGTTGGCATGGAGTGGGTTAGCGGGAATGCTGGGTTGTGCCATAATTACCGGATGGCTCCTGTGGCCCACTGTTACATCTCCAAGCCTGGAAGCCGGACCCGCACTTCTGGCACATCAGCCACTTTCCGTGATGGGAGATGTGATCCCGGAAATTGAAGATGGATGGGCATTCTCCTCCTATCTGGTCCCGCTATGGATGCTGGGTACCCTGCTGATGCTCATACGGATGGTATGGAATTATATGCACACCCGACATTTAATCTCCCGCCATTTACCTGCGCCAGCTGCCTGGACAGACCTTCTGAACCAATTGGTTGCCAGACAGAGCATTCGTCGTGTTGTACGCATAGGCCTCAGCAACCGGATCAGCGCTCCGGTTCTGATCGGCTGGATCAAACCGTTAATCCTGTTCCCGATTGCCAACATCAACCAGCTTACCACGGAAGAAGTGGAAATTATTTTGCTTCACGAATTGAGACATGTTCTTAACCAGGATTATCTCCTGTATCTGATCGCCTCTATGATACAATCTCTGCTTTATTACCATCCAGTGGTATGGTGGCTGATGACCCAAATGGATGAAGAACGGGAGTACCGATGTGACGATAGTGTCTTATCCGAAGGAATGACACCACTGGCTTATGCCCAAACATTGTACAAACTGGCTTTAAGCCAGATACCCGCACCCGGAGCCGGTTTGGGAATAATTTCCAAACGCCAACAATTGATCCGTCGTATCAATCGTCTGATTTCTAAACCTGAACAAACATATCGTATGAACAAATCCGTTTCATGGTTGCCTGTGCTGCTTCTGGTAGCAGCACTGTTTGGCCTCTCTGCCTGGTGGCAACCCGATCCATCTGAGCAAACAAAAGCTTTAACTCCGGATCCAGAATCTGTAATAACCAGTACCAGGGATACTGTACCTGGCAAAAAACAAAACGTATCGGTGACCATGGAGAATGGTGAAATCAAATCATTGATCATTGACGGTAAGACCATCCCGCCTAAAGATTACGACAAATACAAAGAGTTGTTGCGGGACATGACTCCTCCTCCACCACCACCGCCTCCTCCGGCTCCACCAGCCTTAAAATCTCCGGTATCGCCTCCTCCCCCGCCACCACCAGTTCCTGCACCAGGGGTTATCGTTCCACCAGTTCCGGCCATACCAGATGTTCCACCCGTACCAGCTATGCCGGATTTGCCGCCGATTCCACCGGTACCAGCTATCCCGGACAGTATCCATCAGCTGATGGGCGATGCCTTCAAACAGATGGAATGGAACCAGGATCAGATCGCTGAATGGGGTAAACAATGGCAGAACTGGAGCAATGAATTCAAAAACAATTTTGCCATTGACTGGACAGCTTCCTCAGAACAGTGGAAAGAATGGCAAAACAATTTCAGTCAGTCCATGCAACAGTGGCAAAAGGAATGGAAAGACAATCAGGACTGGAAAGAATATGCCTTTCAGTGGGATGAATGGAAAAAGCAATTCGGGGAGCAATGGAAAGAACAAGCGGCCGAATGGCAAAATGCTGCCCGGGAATGGGCAAAACAACCAGGTTTTGAATGGTACCGCGACGGGAAGTTTAATACGCTCAAGGAAATGTATGAAGCGGACGGCTATGGCACTCTGGACAACCTCAGGACGTTGAAGTACAAGAATAAAAAACTCGAAATCAATGGTAAGCAAATCAAAGAGGCTGATATTGATCGGTACCTGAAGGTATTAGGCTGGAGCCCGGAGAGTGAACAGAACTTCGAATGGAATCAAAACTTTAATTTCAAACAACAATAAGGACCAAACCCTCAAAAAGAAATTCATCCATACTAAATCAGCGCAAGCCGGTTGTTCGCAATCGGCTTTTTTGTTTAAATACAGCATTTCTGGCGTATGATCATACTATCAGGCAGACAAACACCAAAAAACGGAGTGCATCCAAATCACTCAGGGGTCAGCTATGATTTCAACTACACCATCAACAGAAAGACAAACCGTTCTACGATTCAACTTATGAAAAACCTGGTACCGAAGCGTTCGCTGCATTAAATGAACCACCAAAAAACAGGGCACCCAAGAACACAAAGTAGTCTATAGGTCTACTGCTTGGTGTTCTGCGTGCCCTCAGTTCTTTCGTATTTATTAACTATTGTTAATTCACCTTCACCATCTACTGACGAATGCTGGCGCATTGTCAGCATCCCTATTAATTCACCTTCACCATCCGTTTATTCAATACGCCTCTAGCAGTCTCCAATTGATAGAACAAGACTCCTTTCACTTCCGGAATGCTACCGGCCTCCAGCGTAACCAGATGATTACCTCCTGAATAACTGCCACTCACCCGGTACAATTCCTTGCCCGTCACATCCATGATTCGCAACGTGGCCGTCATGGATTCCGGCAACCAGAAGCCGATCTTCGTCTCTCCGCTGAACGGGTTCGGCGTGTTCTGATACAGTTCAGGCGTCTTTATCCCTTCTCCCTTCACCTTTTGCCCCGCGGTAGCCAATCCTGCTCCCGATTCCGTCAACGGGCTGCTGTCCTGGCATGCGTTACCGGTGTTATCCTGTAGCAACAGCGTTGTCGTACAGAAGTCTTTATTACCGGCTTCATCTATGACCCAGATATCCACTTCGATCTCCTGGGACCGTCCATCCGGAATGTCGGCACAGGTATAGGTCCAGCTCGGGGTCTCACCATCTTCGGTGAAGCTGAAGATCAATTTATCCGCCGTCGTACAG